>JAAYUB010000019.1 GCA_012517875.1 Acidobacteriota bacterium
ATGAAAATCGACTCCGAGGTACAATGGTGTTGTCATTGTGTGCGCTCCTTTTGGCGCCGCGACCCCGGGAGCAATCACCCACGAGATTATATCTCGTGTCTCGGTGGCGCTAAAAGGAGCGCTCTTCTCATCACATCAACTTTCAACCCTCAACGCTCAACCCACGGTATTCAGCCCCAGGATGTCGAGGATGTCAGGAGCGAGCCGGGACCAGGCCAGCGTTTCGGCGACGAACTGTCTCCCGGCCGCCGTGCGGGCCGCGGCCTCGCCGGCCACCGCGGCGGCCAACGCCCGTTCCCAGCCCGATTCGTCATCGGCCAAGGCGATGAAGCCCCCGAAGTCGGCGGCGTCGGCGGACGGGTTGGCCACCACGGGCAGGCCGGCGGCCAGGTATTCGCGGATCTTCATGACGGCACGGTAGCGGTTGGCGCCCTCGGGGCGCAGGTAGTGGAATCCGGCGCGGCAGGCGGCGAGAATCGCCGGCACGGTGTCGTGGGGCGCGTAGCCGGCGAAGAGCAAGCGGTCAACAAAGGCGGCGGTCCGGTCGCGGAACTCGGCGAGACGCACGCCGTGCCCCAGCACCAGCAGGCCCCAGTCGGCGTGACGCGCCAGAATCCGCCCCAGGGTGGGGAGTACGTCCCCGAAGTCGGAGGTGATCCCCAGCGAGGCCATGTAGACGATCGTCTGGTAGCGGCCGGTGAACACGGCGATTTCCGGCGGCAGCGGCGCCGTGGGGGCTGCGAAGACGTCCATGTCCACGCCCTGTGTGATGCGGCGGAGCCGCTCCGGCGCCACGCCGGCTTCCGTTTCGAGATACTCCCGCAGCGGCGCCACGTGGTAGGAAACGGCGTTGAAGCGGCGCGGCCAGCGCCGGAACCAATGCCGGACCAGGCGCCGCTGCAGCCCCGGCGGATAGTATTCGAAGTCGAGGTCGTCCACGTCCAGGACGATCCGGGCGCCGCCCCGGGCGGCGGCCAGCGCCGGCAGTACCGCGTTCGGCATGGGCTTGAGCGCGTACACCGCCCGCCACGGCCGGCTCCGGGCGATCCGCCGGCCCCGCCACGTCGCCCGCAGCACCGCCGCCGCCAGGCCCAAGGCGGAAGGCGCGGCCGGTGGGATGTCATCGGCTTGCGCAGGCGAGCTCGTGTCCGGAGCATTTAATGAACGATGCGGTTGTACGCCGCCCCGGCGGTTCTCGGGAATGCCCACGTAGGCGATGCCGGGATGCGTCCGGGCCGGCAATCCCGCCGGCAGCCGCTCCACGAAGGTCACCGGCCACCCGGCGTCGGCGACGACGCGGGCCATGTTCCAGAACCGCACCCCCGACCCGCTGTCGGTGGTCAGGGCGGATAGGAACAGGATCTCGCCTCGCCCGACCGAAGAGGCTGTGTTCATCGCAGCGCCGTCCCCCACAGAATCCCCTCTCGGAGCGAGTCGGCGATTCCCTGAAAATGCCAGCGGCCGTAGCGTCCGATCGCCTGGATATCGTGCCGCTCGAGGAGGGCGAGCGCCTCCTGCTTCCAGGTCGAGTTCGGCCACGTCCAGGTGTAGGCAACCTCGACCCAGTGGCAATCCTGTACTTCGGATTCCTGCAAAAATCCCCAGTCCTGGAGTTCCCGGATCGCCTCCGTCGCGTACTGGCTGGTGGCGGCATCGTCCAGCCGTTTGCCGGCTGGGAAGGCGCGTTCGACGTAAAAACTGGCGGTCCGGCCAGAATCGCGGTCTGCCTGGGGCAGATAGCTGCGGTTCACGTTGCTGTAGATGCCCACGCGATGGAGGCCGCACCGGCTGTCCGGTACATACACCCAGTGATCGGGGGGGCAGCTCCGTCCCTTCGGCCCGCCTACGTTCAGGACGAGCACGGACGTGTAGGGATCCGGAGCCGATCCCGGCTGTAAAGAGGCCAGTGTCAGGGTCTGATCCAGGGGCAGGGTGGACAACAGGCGGTCGAACGGATCAACGGTTCCATCGGCGAAATGCAGGACCTTGTCGACAGGATCGATCCGGACCAGCCGGTGATCGTACCGGACGTCGACCCGCCGGGCGAGATCCGCCCACATCCGGCTCAGGCCGTTGCGGGGGTAATGGAACACCGTGTTGTACCCGGCCGTGCGCGGATTGCCTGCGGCGCCCGCGATCACCGCCGCGCGATCGATGGGGGACTTGTAGGCATCCTGAGGCGCCAACCGGGTCCACAGGCCGGCGGTGTACCGTTCGTGGAACGGGGCAAAGAAGAGCGCGTTCAGGGTCGGGCCGAAATTCGCTTCCAGCCACTCTGCCTGGGTGCTGCATTCACGCTGGGGCGGGTGCAGAATCTCCTCCAGGCACTGGCGGGCGACGGCCGGCTCCAGGCAATGCAAGTGGTTTTGAATGGGAAACGGTACAAACGTCCCGCGATGCGAAAAAAAGACGCTGGAAATCCGCTGGTAGGCGTCCAGCTCACCATGATGGGACAGGCACTCTTTCAGCGGGGCATCCAGGCCGAAGATCCAATGTCCGCCTCCGTGGTCGAAACGGTACCCTGATGGGTCCGGAGGGCCCAGATCCCAGCGGCGCTGCTTACCCGGTTTCAGCAGGTACGAGCGGCTCATCCCCCCCGGCACCGTGTCGGATTCGAACACCGGACAGCCGCAAGCGAATCCCGCCGCCAAACCCGTCGCCCCTGCGCCAACCACAAATTTCCGCATGCCGACTCCTCGAGTCTCCGGGAGATTATTTATACCGATTCTATGTGATTTGGAGGAAACAGGAAAGCTGTTTGCGAAATCCGCCGGGATTCGGTTGCCCCCGTCGCCGCACTCCAATGCATGTTGGCGCTCACGGAAAACTCATCTATAATGCCCGGGGATAGCAAATCATGATCGATGTGGTGATCCTGAACTGGAACAAGCGGCAGGCGCTGCTTGCAGCGCTCGATTCCCTGTTCCGCCAGAGTGAAACGGATTTTCGAGTGATCGTGGTGGACAACGCCTCCACCGACGGGAGTGCTGCCGCAGTCGCCGCCGCCCATCAGGACCGGATCCATCTCGTTGTTCACGACCACAACCTGGGCGGCACCGGCGGATTCAACTCCGGCATTGAACTTGCGCGCCGACGCGAGAACGAGGCGGTCCTGCTCTTGGACAATGACGTGGTCCTTGCTTCTGACGCGCTGGAAATCCTGATCAGCTTCCTGCGGCAACGGCCAACTGCGGGGGTCGTCGGGCCCAAAACGTTCTATAAATCCGATCCTCGGCGGATCTGGTGCTGCGGCGGTGTCTACCGGCCGTTGTTGGCCGAGACTACCCACAGGGGCGGAAACAGCATGGACGTAGGGCGTTACGGCGACCCCGCACCGGTCGGCTATATGCCGGCTTGCGCCCTGTTGGTGCGACGGTCCGTCATCGACCAGGTCGGCCTGATGGACGGGCGCTTCTTCATCTACAATGACGATGTCGACTGGTGCCTGCGCATTCGCAACGCCGGCTGGGAAATCTGGCTGGAACCCCGGGCCAGAGCATGGCACGATATCAGCTACCAGACGACTTCAATCAGCCCGCGGATTGCCTATTATTCCACCCGAAACCACGGTCTGCTGCTGTCCATGCATGGCCGGCGATGGCAGAGGTGGCTGGCGGCGATGCTCATTCCGGTGATCCTGGTCAAGCGGGAGTTGATCTTCGCGAGCGCCTCCCGGACCGCCGGCTGGTCGCATTGGCTGGCGCTCAATCGGGCGGCCTGGCAGGGAGTCCGCGATTGGCAGGCGGGCCGGTTCGGCGAGCAACCGTATATCGACCGTTAGGTGCAATCTCATGGAAGTCTGGTTCATCGAACCTCCGCCCACTCTGGACTGGCAGCCGTCATCGGGAGTTTCCACCGCCGGCCGACGGCACCCCTCGCTGAATTTCACCGGCGAGCAGGTCTACAGCTACATCAACCTGTCCGCCGCCGCCGTGCTCCGGAAAGCAGGCCACACCGTTCGGTACACTCATTGCCAGACGGAGGGAATTGATCGGGCGGCCCTGGTGTCGAAAATCCGGGAATTCCCCACCGGTCTTATCGTGATCATGGCCGAGCATATCAACTGGGGCGTGACTGCCGCGATCATCCGCGAAATCCGTCAGGAAAGCGATGCCCACGTCGTTCTCGTCGGGCCGTTGGCAACCGCCTTGGATCACGAGGTGATGAACCGCCTGGAGCCGGACTACATCCTCCGCCGCGAGTGGGATCTGAGCGTGTTGGCCCTCTCTCGATCCCTTGCCGATGGTACACCGCTGGAAGAGGTTCCAGGACTGACTTACCGCCGGGGCGGCGCGCTTCAACGCACTCCTGACAGCCCCCTGGTGGAAGACCTGGACGCTCTGCCGTTCCCCGCCTACGACCTGGTCCGGCTCGACCGGTTCTACGAATCGGTGTTCAAGCGCTTTCCCGCAGCCACCACCATCACCAGCCGTGGCTGTCCCTATCGGTGCGTCTTCTGCGCATTTCCCGAGACGATCTACGATCATCGGTATCGCGCCCAGTCGCCGGAGAGGGTGCTGGAAGAAGCCCGTTTCCTGTACCGGGATCACGGCGTGCGGGAGATCCGGTATGACGACGACACCTTCGAGGTGGACCGCGATCGGGTATTCAAAATCTGCGAGAATTTTCGCTCGGCCCGCATGGATCTCGTCTGGGCGCCGCAGTGCCGCCCGGGCAACGTGGACCTGGAACTGGCCCGGGCAATGAAACAGGCCGGTTGCACCTTCATCCTGTACGGCGTCGAGTCGGGAGTTGATGATATCCTGCAGAAGATCCGGAAAGGGACCACTACGGAGAGGATCCGCCAGGGTGTCAGGGCGGCGCAGCAAGCGGGCATCGACGTGCTCAACTGCGTGATGATCGGTTTCTACTGGGATACCCGGGAAACCATCCGAGAAACGATCGCATTCGCCTTCGAGCTGAATGCGGAGTTCACGCAATTTTCAATGCCGGTGCCCCTGCCGGGCACTGTGTATTGGGACTTTCTGGTCGGCGAAGGGGTGATCCGGCCGGACGATTGGCTTCGATCCGACAGTTTCCACGGCTTGGGCTTTGATCTGCCGCACGTTTCTGCGTCGGAACTCCAACAGATTCTCCGCAAGACGTACCGACGCTATTACACCCGGCCACGTTACGTCTGGATGATGGTACGGCGGGCCGGTCGATCCCGCGATGAACTGTGCCAGACCTGGCGCGGATTGAAGGCGCTGCTCACTCGTAACCGTCCGAGACCACCCGGGGTGAAACGAACCTGATTGAACAGGCACATGAGTCCGACCCGGATGAACGAAGTTCCCGCACCTGCTCACCCATCCCCGCCGTGGAGCGGCCGGCTTCGCGATTTGCTGCGAGGCGGCTTGTCGCACCAGATCCTCTCCCTATACGTACTGCAGGGTGTCAATTACCTGATCCCCCTGATCACCATCCCCTACCTGGCTCGGGTGCTCCAACCCGACCGGTTCGGAACGGTGGCCTTCGGGCAGGGCTTCATTGCCTACCTCGTGCTGCTGGTTTCATTCGGATTCAACTGGTCGGGTACCCGCCAGATCTCGATCCACCGGGATTCTCCAGCGGCGGTCAGCCGGATCGCTTCGACCATTTGGGCGGCCAAGACGATCCTGGCGTTGGCCGGACTGGCGGTGTTGCTGCTGGCCGCAGGCGCCGTAGCGAAGATCGGGGCCATCCTCCCACTCGCGCTCATCCTGTTTGGCGCGGTCATCGGCGAGGTGCTCATGCCCGTATGGCTCTTCCAGGGAATGGAACGCATGGCCGCCCTGACGACCATCAGCATGGCCGTCCGGATTCTGTCCACCGTCGGCATCTTCGCCCTGGTTCGGCGACCTGACGACTATCACGCCTATGCCGCTCTGCTGGCCGCCGACGCGCTGGTTGCGGGCAGTCTCGGAATGATGGCGGGCCTCCGGCGGTTTCGAATCCGCCTGGTCGTGCCTCGCTGGATAGACGTCGGTCGCCAATACCGGGAGGGATGGGCGCTGTTTCTGACCTGCGGCGCCAGCAGCCTCTACACGGTGGGGAATTCGTTCATTTTGGGATTGGTCACTGATCATGTGACGGTGGGATATTTCAACGCCGCCGAACGGCTGGTGCGGGCGGCCAACCAAATCTTGGTGCCCATCGAACAGGCGGTCTTTCCGGTGGTGAACAAGCTAGCCAGGGAGTCCCGAACGAAGGCCCTCCGTTTCGTCAGGCGGCTACTGCCCGTCGTGGCGGGAATCGGCCTGTTCGTGTCGCTGGGCCTCGCGCTGGGCGCACCGCTGATTGTGCGCGTCGTGCTGGGAAGCGGATTCGGCCCGTCCGCTGGGGTGCTCCGGGTGTTGGCTCCAGTGGTGCTGAACCTCAGCCTGACCACGGTCTGGTCCACCCTGTTGATGATCGCATTCCGGCGCGACTGGGCCATCTTGAGTATCATCGCCGTGGCGGGTGTGCAGAATCTGTTGGTTGGGGTGTTCCTGGCCCAATGGTTCGGAGCGGTGGGCATGGCTGCCGCCTATCTCGGCGCCGAGACCTTGGTCAACGTAGCGACATTTATCTATACGTTGCGGCAGGGTATCAATCCGCTGCGGATTCCGCCTTCGCCGCCAACCCGCTGAGCTTCCACACACACAAGCGCGGCCTATTCCCGAGGGATGAAAAATAGGGATGACAGAGTGGCGATGGTCTGGATCCAGACGCCACGAAGGCGATGGGAACGCCGGCGACGCAGGACCCGCCAGTTCAGGACGGTCAGGTGGTAGGGTATGGTGCAGCAGAACAACCAGGGATTTTCCCGGCGCAGGCACACCAACTGGTTGCGGATGCCCCACCGGTATTTCCCAAGGTTTTCCGGACGGTCCAAGGCGATGTCGACGTAATAATTGGAGGCGGTCCGGTGAAATACGCGGCTGTGCGGGGCGTAGGCGCCCGGGAAGCCCGCCCGTCCGATACGGGTTGTGTACTCCAAGTCATCGTACCAAATGAAGAAGTTGCGAAAGGGCAGCCCACATGCACGCACCACCGCCACCGGCACCAGAAGCGAGACGAAGGATGCCGATTTGACCAGCAACACCCCCTCGGTTTCATATGTGTTGAAGGGCAGGCCTCCGATCACCGGCTGGAGTTGGGGGAGATTCATGCGATGAACCTCCCCCGGCTTGAAGAGCACCTTGCTGCACACGAAACCGGGCGCGTGGCCGTGTGTGGCGAGTAGGGCCCATGCCCGGTGGAGCTGGAGCAAGGCGTCCGGCTCGGCGATGGTGTCATCATCCATCAACCAGAGAAAATCGACGTCGCCCGGCACGCTCCTCCGGATGCCCTCGTTGAATCCTCCAGCGCCGCCACAGTTGGTCGGCAGCCGGTAATAGTGGAATGGAACGGGCTCGGTACGACCGGTGGCGGGGAGCGCGCCCTGCAGCGATTGGACACCTTCTGCCTGGGACTCGGGGATCTGGGGCAGAATTCCCTGCTCATGTAGCGCTGTCGGCGTGCCGTCGGTGCAATGATTGTCGATCAGGACGACTTTGGCGAGGGGGAGCGACTGGCTGGCGACGGCCTGCAGACACTCCCGCAGTAAGGTTCGCCGGTTATGCGTCACGATGATCGCGGCGATTCGGGGTGTGTCCATCATCCGAGCGCCCTCCGGAAAACCGATGACAGAGGAGAACGGTATCGGGTCGGCTGCTTGCTCACGATACACTCTCCCTGTACAGGGCGGCGTAATCGGCGGCTTGGCGCTCCTGGGTGAAGTGGGCCAGGATCGTCCGGCGGCATTCCTGACGCATCTCGATCAGGCGCATCGGTGAACCGAGCAGAGTGGCCAAGCCGCGGGCGAGCGCTTCGGTTTCCCGGTGCTCGACGATGAAACCGGTTTTCATGTGCCGGACGAGATCCGGCAGACCGCCCGTCCGGAAGCAAAGGACCGGCGCGCCACAGGCCAGACTTTCCATGGCCGTGTTCGGCAGGTTGTCCTGGGTGCTGGGGATGACCATCAGATTGGACGCCGAATAGACCAGGGCCAAACGGCCCGGTTCCGTTACCAGACCCAGATCAAGAGTAAGGGGGTCGCTTTTTAAAGGACAGAAGTACTCACCCCGGCCGATGATCACCGGCCGGCAGTCAATCCCGTCTTTTTTGAGTGTGGAAATGGCGTCGGCAAAAAAGCGATATCCTTTTCGCGGATCGTTCAGGTTGTACGCGATGAAAAGGACGAGCGGCAGTCCGTCCATCGGCAGGTTGAGTTGCCGTCGTGCCTCCAAGGGATCGGTGGGGTGAAAGACCGCCGTGTCGATGCCGTAGGGAATGCAGAGGACTTTCCGTCCTTCAAACAACGGGCTGCGTGAGGCGATTCCGGCGAGCCATCGGGAAGGGGCGACGACCGTCAATCGTGGATGCCGGTAAAGGCGCCGTTTAAGCCGAAAAAGGGGGGCCGTTGTGTCCAGCAGCAGTCGGATGTATACGTCCTTGTGCGGGCAACGCCCGCAGCCGGTGAGCCACCGCTCGCATTCGAATGAATAGAAACAATGACCGGTCAGGGGCCACATGTCGTGCAGAGTCCAGATCACCGGCCGGTCGCGCAAGTGTTGAAAGAGGCGAACGGAAAAAATGTTCCGGACATGGGCGTGGATGTTGTGCAGGTGAATTAGCGGAGCCTCCCGAAAGAGGCGGTGGCCTCGGAGCGCTCTTCCCGTAGCGGAGTACATATTCTGGAATGCGCTGAAATTGAGTCCGGATTCCACCAGGTGTCGGAAGTCCCTTCGGAGCCTGGCCCATTGATCAGTCGGTTTGGAAGCAACGGTCAGGATGAATGGATCGTCCGAGAGTTTTTCGTTCACCATCATTCGAGATGGGTAACTGACGGATTGCAGACCCTGGTGAATTCTGAATGCAGCGATCCCGGCCCCGTGACCCAGGTCGGAAGTCGACAAGTGCAGTACC
The DNA here is from genome assembly GCA_012517875.1 of Acidobacteriota bacterium. Classification (NCBI taxonomy): domain Bacteria; kingdom Pseudomonadati; phylum Acidobacteriota; species Acidobacteriota bacterium. The sequence goes on from JAAYUB010000019.1 coordinate 8,932, forward strand.
ATCGGATCGACACCGGTCGGCTGGGCTGGGTTTGTTCTCGATTTCAGTTGCTGCGTCATCCGGCATCCAGGCATGAGCTGACTCAAACTTGGGTCATTATAGTACAGAAGCACTGATTCTACAGGGAACAAGAAGGATGGTATGGTCCGGGAGTGCCATGCGGCGGACGATCTGGTGGCTTGGATGGGTGGGCGCCGGGGTTTGCCTACTTGGCTGGATCCCCTGCCTTAGCCGGAGGTGTGGGGTCCGAAGCCGGTGAATGGGTGTCAAATTGTGAGCTGCCGCAGCTCGCTGGCGGCGGCGGCGGGGTCGGGGGCGGCGCAGATGGCGCTGACCACCGACACGCCCGCCAGGCCGATTCCCCTCAGTTCACGCACGTTGCCGGTGTGAATGCCGCCGATGGCCACCACCGGGATGCGCACCGCGGCGGCGACGGCCCGCAGCCCCGCCGGACCCAGCAGCGGGTCGGTGTCCAGCTTCGTGCCGGTGGGGAAGGCGGGCCCGGCGCCGAGGTAGTCGGCGCCGCCCCGCTCGGCCGCCACGGCTTCCGCCGGCGTGTTGACCGAAATGCCGATGACCGCATCGGGACCGAGGATCCGGCGAGAGGCCTCGAGCGGCAGGTCCTTCTGGCCGAGGTGCACGCCGGCGCAGGGGACGACGGCGGCCACATCCACCCGGTCGTTGATGATGAGGGGAACGCCGGAGCCCGCCAGCGCCTCGCCCAAAGCCAGAGCCAGGCGGTAAAATTCGCCGCCTTCGATCTCCTTTTCGCGGAGCTGCACGCACGTCACCCCGCCGGCCACCGCCCGGCGGACCAGCTCCGGCAGCGGCAGGTCGGGGCGCATCCGGCGGTCCGTGACCAGATAGAGCGCGAGACGGGCTGGATCACAGCGCATGGATCCGCGCCTCCTGCGCCGCCTCGACGGGCGTGATGCGATACAGCTCGTCGAGCAACGCCGTCTGGAACGAGGCGGGGCCGGCCGGCGCGGCGGCCGCGGCGCGCTCGGCACACAGGCCGAACACGGCCAGCGCGGCGGCGGTGGCCTCGACATGGTCTCCGCGCCCCGCCGCGGCGAACGCGCCCACGAGCGCCGACACCGCGCAGCCCGTCCCCGTGACGCGCCCGAGGAGCGGATGACCGTTGGCCACGGCCAGCAGGCGTTGCCC
>JAAYUB010000020.1 GCA_012517875.1 Acidobacteriota bacterium
ATGAAAATCGACTCCGAGGTACAATGGTGTTGTCATTGTGTGCGCTCCTTTTGGCGCCGCGACCCCGGGAGCAATCACCCACGAGATTATATCTCGTGTCTCGGTGGCGCTAAAAGGAGCGCTCTTCTCATCACATCAACTGATTGCGAATTTGCGAACCTGGAACCTGAGAACCTGCAAACATTCCAACGTTCCAACCTTCAAACCTTCAAACGGCTCGATTACGATCACGATTACGATCACGATTACGAATTACGAATTACGAATTACGATTACGATGACGATTACGAGCACGAGATCCGATATCCGAAGTCCGATGTCCGATTTCCGAAGTCCGATGTCCGACAGCCGAGACAGTTGATGGCTAATGAGAGCGGATCGCCGAATCGCAACTTCCCGGTTTGCCGATCGACTGGATGATTCGTCGGGAGCGACGGGCGTTTGCGGGCGATGCATGGATTTCACGTGTGGCCTGTGGTATCTTTCCATCCAGAGTCAGACTTCACGGGGCGGATGGAGACGAGTCGTCGACGGCATTGCCCGCCGGGCGTTCGAGGCGTTGCTGATCCGGAGTAAAGCCCCATGGGAACTGGAAATAAGACAGGTTGGAAGGCCACGAACCGGAGCCGCCGGACGACGGTTCGGGAGCCGGCGTCCGCCTTTGACGCGCCCGGCGGGGGCGTGGCACTCTACCGGGCCGCCGACGGCACCATCGCCCTCGACGTGCGGCTGGAACGGGAGACTCTCTGGCTGAATCTGAACCAGATCGCCGGCCTGTTCGAGCGCGACAAGTCCGTCATCTCCAGACATCTGAATAATGTCTTCAAAACCGGCGAGTTGGAGCGCGATTCAGTTGTTGCACTTTTTGCAACAACTGCCGCTGACGGGAAGACCTACCAAGTGGAGCACTTCAATCTGGACGCTATCCTCTCGGTGGGATACCGGGTCAATTCCAAGCGCGGCACCCAGTTCCGGATCTGGGCCACCGACGTGCTGCGGGAGCATGTGCTGTCCGGCTACACGGTGAACGAGCGGCGCCTTGACGAGCTGCAGCGGACGGTGCGTCTCGTCGCGCGGGTGATGGACCAGCGCCAGCTCAGCGGGGATGAAGCCGCGGCCCTGCTTCGAGTGGTGACACACTACGGCCTGGCGCTGGATCTTCTGGACGACTACGACCGGCAGCGCATGCCGGCGCTGGGAACAGGCCGGCCCCTCGTCCGCTCGCTGAGCCATGCTGAAAGTAGGCGCATCGTCGACCGGTTGCGCGTGCACTTTCAGGCCGGCGAACTGTTCGGCCGGGAAAGCGGGCCGGGCTTGCGCAGCGCGCTGGCGGCGGTGGCCCAGACCGTCGATGGACGGGACGCTTATCCCAGCCTGGAGGAAAAGGCCGCCCATCTCCTGTATTTCATCGTGAAGAACCACGCCTTTGTGGACGGCAACAAACGCATCGGCGCGGCTTTGTTCCTGTGGTTTCTCGAAAAGAACGGCGCGCTCTTCGGCGCCGAGGAGGATCGTCGAATCTCAGATGCCGCTTTGGTCGCCCTGACCCTGATGATCGCCGAAAGCCGTCCTGCTGAAAAGGACATGATCGTTCGCCTGACCACCCGCCTGCTGCAGAACGATCAAGGATGAAACCGGGAGGGGCGTTGTCCATGCGTCTCGCCCGAGGGATCGAGCCCGCAAGACGGCGTAACGGCGGGGGAGATTCACCGCGGAGGACGCAGAGGGCACAGAGAATGTTGATGGTTGATAGTTGATGGTTGATGGTTGGGAGCGAACCCCGAGACCCGAATCCCGAACACCGATCCGCGAGACCCGCTGTCCATCTCACTGCAGAGTCGCAGAGGGCGTAGAGAGGATTAACGCTCGCGAAGGCGCAAAGCCGCCAAGGCATTTTTTTGTCCATGGAATGACGAGGGAGGACGGGTGGGAGCGTGGACGGGTCGGCTATTTTCGGCATCGCCTGAGAAGGATGGATGCCGTGTGGTTTCGGGAAAGTTAACTATTTGGTCTCGGGATAGGCAACTATGTGGCTTCGGGAAAGGCAACTATTTTAGCAATGCGGGCATCTATTCTATTGACGTGTGACTAATGCGTCACTAGAATGGGGGTGTGACGGAATAGTCACAGATCTTTGAGCCGAGGGACGGTATGTCGGGCAAAGAGCTGATCAAGTTGCTCAAGAAGGCGGGATGGAAAGAGGATCGAATCAAAGGATCACACCATATTCTGAAGAAGGATGGGAAGCTGGTCTCCGTTCCGGTGCACGGTCACGACGATCTTCCACCCGGAACACTGAAACAGATCTTGCAGCAAGCTGACGTGGATTTTGATAAGGAACCATAGAATCCTGTCGTCCACTCGTCTCACTCAGATTACGTCTTGAATTTTTGATATTTCAGACACTTTCGGTCGACCGACCATTTTTTCGGTCTCAGGACCCAGGAGGACACGCCATGTACATCTTTACGCCTTTGGCTGTTTTCACAAAGGACAAGGATGGAACGTACGAAGGATATTCGCCCAACGTGAAGGGCGCGATCTCCTATGGACGGACCTTCGAGGATGCGCTGGCCAACATGAAAGAGGCCATCGAGGGAGTCATGGAGGCGGCCCTGGAGAACGGCTACAACGGCGTGCTGGTGGATTCCGGATATAAAGGCGAGGCGGGGGAGATCGTCGTCCCCATTCCCGCGGAGAAACGTCTGCGGGTGGCCGCCACCATCCATCTGGTTCGGGCGCGTGCCGGGATGAATCAGGAGGAGTTTGCCAAAAAGTTCGGGATCAACCGGGAAACGGTGTGCCGGTACGAGCGCGGGAAACGGATGCCGTCCGCCGATACTTTCTTGGAAATGTTGGAAGCCGTCTGATTTTCCTCCAGACCCAATGGAGACGACGCATTCCGCTTTTTCGTGAAACGGCGTAATCGCAGGGGGATTCACCGCGGAGGACGCAGAGGGCACAGGGGAGGTTGATTGTTGATCGTTGATAGTTGATGGTTCGTGCTCGTAATTCGTAATCGTGATCGTAATCGTGATCGTAATCGAGTCGTTTGAAGGTTTGAAGGCTGAAATGTTCGCAAGTTCAAAGGTTCTCAAGTTCACAGGTTCACAGAGGGTTGATAGTTGATGGGCGAGCCGGCGAGCCGGCGGGGGAGGCCGGTTGCGGCGCAACCTGCAGCGGTGCGATGTGCGTCGCATCGGTGGGTAGGGTTGCGGAGGGGGCGGCGGAAGCGGTACAATAAATGCCATTCAAATTTGGCTTGAATCGACTTTGACTTGAATCGACAGGGGGTGCCATGAACACGTTCAGGCAGGGCGTTGCGGCGCTGCTCGTCGTCGCGCTCGTGGGCTTCGTCCAGGGGAGCACGTTCGACCAGATCCGGTATAACGGCGGCACGCTGCAGACGCAGGTGGACGCCAAGGACTGGGACAACGTTCTCACCATCGAGCCGGGCTACATCCGGCTGCGGCTCAAGGACGGCCAGTCGCTCACCATCGACCCGGCGCAAGTGACGCAGCTCAGCTACGGCCAGGAGGCGCACCGGCGGGTGGGCACCATGATCGCACTGGGGATCCTGGTGGCGCCGCTCATCCTGTTCGGGCTGTTCCACAAGACGCGGCTCCACTTCATCGGCATCGAGTACACCGACGCCCAGGGGCGCAACGGCGGTGTGCTCATCCAGGCGCACAAGGACAACTACCGCGGCGTGCTCATGGCGCTGCGGGGCGCCACCCGCGCCCCCATCGCCGTGAGCGAGGAGGACCGCAAGTACGTCGCCAGCGCCGTGGGCGAGGGCGCCATCGGCGCGGCGGCGGCGCCGCAGGCGGCCACTTCGGCCCCGCCACCGGCCGCACCGGCTGATGGCAGCGCCCCCGCCCCACCG
>JAAYUB010000021.1 GCA_012517875.1 Acidobacteriota bacterium
CGGCGGTGGTCAACATCAGCACCAAGACCAAGTTGAAGCTCAGCAAGATGCACCAGGAGATGGGGCCCTTCGGCGACGACTTCTGGCGGCGCTTCTTCGGCGACGAGATGCCCCGCGACTACGTCCAGCGCAACCTGGGCTCGGGCGTGATTGTGGACAGCAAGGGCTTCATCGTCACCAACAACCATGTGGTGGAGGACGCCGACTCCATCACCGTCAAGCTCCGGGACGGCCGCGAGTTCGAGGCGACCGTGGTGGGCGCCGACCCGGGCGGCGCCGAGGGCGGCGCCGACCTGGCGGTGATCCGGATCCACGACACGAAGCCCCTGCCGTTCGCCCGGATCGGGGACGTGGACAAACTCCAGATCGGCGAGTGGGTGGTGGCCATCGGCAGTCCGTTCGGGTTGGAGCAGACTGTCACCTCCGGCATTGTCAGCGCCAAGGGGCGGGCGTTCCCCAGCCAGTCGCTGTTCAGCAACTACATCCAGACCGATGCCGCCATCAATCCCGGCAACAGCGGCGGCCCGCTGGTCAACCTGCGCGGCGAGGTGGTGGGCATCAACACCTTCATCGAGACGCGCACCGGCGGCAACCTGGGCATCGGTTTCGCCGTGCCGTCCGACGTGATCGTGGGTGTCTACAACCAGATCGTGGAGCACGGCAAGGTCCGGCGCGGCTACCTGGGCATCAGCATGAACACCCTGCCCATGACCGACGCCATGAAGGCGCACTTCAAGCTCAAGGGGAAGAGCGGCGTGCTGGTCACCGACCTGAGCGGCGACGACTCCCCCGCCAAGGCCGCCGGCATTCAGCCCGAGGATGTCATCGTCGCCGTCAACGGCAAGCCGGTGGGCGATCCCGACGCACTGCGCGGAGTGGTCGCCAACCTGGCCCCCGGCACCAAGGTGCCGGTGACCCTGGTCCGTGACGGTCGGGAGATCACCAAGGAACTCACCCTCAAGGAACGGCCGGGGCAGTTGTCGGCCCGCAGCGGCCGGCCCATGGACATCGACGCGGCCGACGAGACGCCGAAGCCCGAGATCGGCCTCACCGTCGAGGACATCCCGCCGCGCCTGGCCGAGCAGCTCGACTTCAAGGCGGACGCCGGCGGCATCCTGGTGACCGAGGTCAAGCCGGGCTCGCTCGCCGACGACGCGGGGCTCATCAAAAACGACCTCATCATGACGCTGGACGGCGCCAAAGTGGAGACGGCCCGCGCGTTCGTGGAGCGCATCCGGAGCCTCAAGGCGGGCGAATCGGTGGTGATCAAGTTCCACCGCTTCATCGAGCGGACCAAGCTGACCTACTACACCTCGTTGACCAAACCGTAACCTGGCGCAGGGGGGCGCATTGCCCCCGGTTCCTGTCGTATATCCGCCGAAGGCCGCCTGCGACGCAGGCGGCCTTTTGGCCATTGGCCGAATCACCGCCGGCACACCGCTGCCGGTGGTGGCTAAAAACTCGTTGTGTTGCCGTGATGCATCGATCATAATTACAATACTTTTGAAATTGACGATGGAACCGCCGATGGCGTGCTTGCTGACCCCTTGTCCGCCAAGGCGCGTGAGCCGACTGCATGCGAAAACCATTAGCGACCGGTTGCTTTGCCAGAGCGCCCCAGCGAGAGCCGGGCGCCTTCGATTATCGTGAATATTGCCTTCTTGCGGGAGGTGTCTGATGTCGAATCAGCGTTTCATTTGTCGTTCCGGTTATTGGTCGTGCTGCGCCCGGCTGGCCGGGCTGGCGGTCCTGCTGGTCCTGCTGGCCGGCGCCGCCGCCGCCGGCACCGACGTCTGGGCCGGCCACGTCACCGCCGCGGACGGCTGGAAGACCAGCATCTCGATGTTTAATCCCACCTACAACAACCCGTTCGGCATCCAGTACACGCTGCACAAATATGGTCCTGACGGGAGCCACCTGGGTTCGGAAACCGGCACCGTCGAGTACGGTTCCGGTTGGGTCACCATCCCGCCCGAAACCCTGAACTACGAGGGTTCGGCCCAGATCGTCTCGGATGACAACCTGGTGGTCAAACTGGCGTACCAGTTCGGCGACACGCCCAGCGTCTGCGAGTTCTACCTCAAGAGTGGCGTGCAGGATAAATGGATCCTGCCCAACTCGGTGCGGCCGTGGATGGACTGGACGGGGCTGGCGGTGCTCAACACGGGCTTCGCACCCGTCGACATCACGGTGGAGGCGCACAAGGACGGAGTGCCGGTGGCGGTGATGGCGACGCCGGTGACGCTGGCGCCGCAGGCGAAGTTCGTGAGCCTGTCGGACCAGATCTGGGCGGGGATCGGGTACACCGACGCCGACACGTTCGTGGTCACGGCCAGCGCGCCGATCCAGGCGCCGCTGAGCATCACGGGGAACCACACCCAGGACCGGCACCTGTTCTTCGCCGCCCAGCCGGCCCTGCCCATTCAGGATCCGCTGGCCATCACGCCGGACGGGACGGACGTGTGGGCCAGCCACATCACGGCGGCGGCGGGGTGGCGCACGGGGATCAGCATCTACAACCCGAGCAACGCCAACGGGCACATCGACCTGTTCCGGTACGACGAGGCGGGGGCGGACCTGGGGGCGCAGTCCGACACGGTGGCGCCGTACACGTGGCGGCGGCTGGACAGCACGTGGCTGCAGTACGAGGGCTCGGCGCACATCACGTCGAGCCGGTACCTGCTGGTGAAGCTGGAGTTCCAGTACGGCGACACGCCCAGCGCCTGCGAGTTCTACCTCACCGGCGGCCAGTACCATCGGTGGGTTCTGCCCAACGCCGTCCGTCCGTGGATGGACTGGACGGGCCTGGCCGCCGTGAACACGGATTCAACGGTGCAGGAGCTGGTGTTCGTGTCGTACCTCGATCACCTCGCCGTCGGTTTCATGAGCACCGAGCTGAATCCGCAGGCCAAGCTGGTCCGCCTGACGAACGGCATCTGGCCCGACATCGGCTACCCGGACCTGGACACCGCCAGCATCTCCAGCACCTCGATCTGGAATGGCCGGCTGATCGCCGCCCCCATCAGCATCACCGGCAACACCGCCCAGGACCGGCATCTGTTCTTCGCCGCTCAACCCATACCGCCCAATGAATCAGGGGAAACGGTCTGGAACGACGACATCGTGGGCCTCCTGAATTACGGCCGCCACGATTCCTTCGAACAGGGTTCACTGTCAGGCGAACCGTGCCGGGGCACGGACGAAACCCCGTTCACTCATGCGATCGGCCGGAACTTCGCCGTCATGGTATACGAAGTGACCCGGGGGATGTGGGCGGCGCTCCGAGCCGTGCAGCCCTCCCTGCCGGCGGACCCCAGCCACTTGTGGGGCGGCGACACCGCCGACCAACCCGTCCAGCGCGTCACGTGGCACGAGGCGGTGCTGTTCGCCAATTTGCTCTCGGCGCACCGGAACCTGCGGCCCTGCTATTACACGGACGCGGCCTTCACCGTCCCTGTGACTGTGGCCAATTACACCGCCGGACCTTTCTTCTGCGATTTCGGCGCACCCGGTTTCCGGCTGCCCACCGAGGGTGAATGGGAGTACGTGTGCCGGGGCGGCTCCGACACCAACCCATTCCCCAACCAACCGTATTTCATGGAGGACAATTATTCGGCGGCGAACTGCGGCGTGGCGTCCACGGCCGGCATGTATCCGACTCTGGAAACGCTGGCCTGGTTCACGGCCAATTCCGGAGGCCGGACCGCCCCCGTGGGATCCACCATCGTGAACCCCTGGGGCCAGACCGACATGCTGGGCAACGTCTGGGAATGGTGCTGGGACTGGTACGCGGCCTATCCCGCGGGGGCCGTGACCGACTATGCGGGTCCGGGTTCGGGGACGCAGCGGGTGGTGCGCGGCGGAGCCTGGGACCGCGACGCGCAGCACTGCCGCGCCACCAACCGGGAATCCTTCGGCCCGGACGCGCGCCTCAACTCGGTGGGCTTCCGCCTCGTGCGGACGTATCCATAACGATCGGATCGCCGGCCGGCTTCGGCGCGGGAGGCCAGGAGGATCGCCGGGCTCCCTGCGAATAGAGACGGAGCTGTTCGAACCTCCGGACAGGTTTCTGGAAGAGTCGCCCCTTTACGCCCGGCGTTGCTGTCTGCAAAGCCTTTCTTCCGCAATACCTCCCGCCCAGGGCTTGACCCAGCCAGCGTGGTCGCCACTCCGACTGGTTTGGCTGGAACCATACGACATCACAAATTTATTGTGTTGATATGATACATGTGTGATAATTAGCGAAATAATCCGAGTGATCTGCTCAGTCTCTCTGTTGGTGGAATGGCATCTCGGCCCGTCGGTCAATCCGACGCACGCATCGCATTGCGGGCGCCGGCAGGAGTCATGGGACTACGAACACGCACGCCACCCGCCCGGGAACGCAACAGAAATTGGACACTTCCGATAACCCTTACAACTGTATGGTCAGGGGAGGTGCATGATGTTGCATCGAACTGTCATCCAACGATCAGGTCATGGGCTGCGCCGCACCCGGCTGATCGGGCTGACGGTGCTGCTGGTCCTGCTGGCCGGCTCGGCCGTCGCCGGCACCTTCGTCAGCGCCGCCCACGTCACCGCCGCGGCCGGCTGGAAGACCAGCATCATGGTGTATGCCCGGACTTGGTTCGAGTTCGAGGATCAAAATTTCACGATTCTGAAATACAGTCCCACCGGCGCGCCGCTCGGCCAGGTGCCGGGCGTGGTCCACGGAGATTCGTGGTGCACGATCCCGCCCGAGGAGTTGAACTACGAGGGCTCGGCCGCAATCGTCTCGGACGACAACCTGGTGGTCAAGGTGGCCTACCAGTTCGGCGACACGCCCAGCGTGTGCGAGTTTTACCTCAAGGGCGGCGTGCAGAACCAATGGATCCTGCCCAACTCGGTGCGGCCGTGGATGGACTGGACGGGACTGGCGGTGCTCAACACGGGCTTTGCGCCCGTCGACATCACGGTGGAGGCGCACAAGGACGGCGTGCCGGTGGCGGTGATGGCGACGCCGGTGACGCTGGCGCCGCAGGCGAAGTTCGTGAGTCTGTCGGACCAGATCTGGGCGGGGATCGGGTACACCGACGCCGACACGTTCGTGGTCACCGCCAGCGCGCCGATCCAGGCGCCGCTGAGCATCACGGGGAACCACGCCCAGGACCGGCACCTGTTCTTCGCCGCCCAGCCGGCCCTGCCCATCCAGGACCCGCTGGCCATCACGCCGGCGGGGACGGACGTGTGGGCCAGCCACATCACGGCGGCCGCCGGTTGGCGCACGGGGATCAGCATCTACAACCCGAGCAACGCCAACGGGCACATCGACCTGTACCGGTACGACGAGGCGGGGGCGGACCTGGGGGCGCAGTCCGACACGGTGGCGCCGTACACGTGGCGGCGGCTGGACAGCACGTGGCTGCAGTACGAGGGTTCGGCGCACATCACATCGAGCCGGTACCTGCTGGTGAAGCTGGAGTTCCAGTACGGCGACACGCCCAGCGCCTGCGAGTTCTACCTGACCGGTGACCGGCATTGGCTGTGGCTCCTGCCGAACACCGTCCGGCCGTGGATGGACTGGACCGGCCTGGCGGCCGTCAATCATGACACGGTGGTCGCTGAGTTCGACTTCTGGGCGGCTCTGGGCCAAAGCTGGCTGGGCTTCAGGAAGGTTCCTCTGGACCCACACGCCAAATACGTCCGCCTGACGGACGGCATCTGGACCAACATCGAATACCCGGAACTGGACACCATCGTAGCCGAAGGCGTTCCATTGAGTCCGGCGCCCATCAGCATCACGGGCAACACCGCCCAGGACCGGCACCTGTTCTTCGCCGCCCAGCCCCTGCCCCAGAACCGGTCGGGTGAATTGGTCTGGGTCGATGACATCGTGGGCTGGATGCTGTACATACGGCACGGCGAGTTCACCCAGGGATCGCCGGCGGACGCGCCGTGCCGGGAGACGAACGAGAACCAGTTCGCCCACACCATCAGCCGGAACTTCGTGACGATGCAATCTGAAGTGACCCGGGGGATGTGGGCGGCCCTCCAAGCCGTGCAGCCGTCCCTGCCGGCGGATCCCAGCCAGCTTTTCGGCGGCGACACCGAGGATCATCCCGTCCAGCGGATTGCGTGGCAGGAGGCGTTGCTGTTCGCCAACCTGCTGTCGGCGCATCGCAACCTGAAGCCCTGCTATTACAAGGACGCGGCCTTCACGGTGCCGGTGACGGCGGCCAACTACACGTCGGGATCGTTCTATTGCGATTTCGGCGCCCCCGGCTTTCGGCTGCCCACCGAAGGGGAGTGGGAGTTCATGTGCCGGGGAGGGGACCAGAACAATCCGTTTCCCAATAACCTCGGTTGGGAGGAACACGACTACACAACGGCAAACTGCGGACTTGTCTCGACCTCTGGAATGTACCATGTCCTGGAATCACTGGCTTGGTTCGGAGCGAATTGCAGTCGACCACAAAAGGCGGGCACGAAAACGGTTGCGAATGTTTTTGGCCAGGAGGACATGCTTGGGAACGTCTGGGAGTGGTGCTGGGACTGGTACGCCGCCTACCCCACGGTCGCCATGACCGACTATGCGGGCCCGGATTCGGGGGTCCGTCGGGTTCTGCGCGGCGGGGCTTGGGACTGCAACGCCCGGTACTGCCGCGCGGCCAATCGGGAGTCCCACGATGTGCTTCTGGTCAGCTTACCCACCATCGGCTTCCGCCTCGTGCGGACGTACCCGTAACGGCCGTAAGCCGCATTCGACGAATGCGGCCAGACGGCACGAAGAAAAGAATGATGATCGCTCCAATCAACGCCGTGACGTTGAGAGGCGCCGGCTTCGGCTCCGACCGAGACAGATGATCTTCAACCGCCGGCGCGCGTTCATTGAACGCGCGGTACGTTCACTGCTGCGGTACTTGGACCGATCCGGACGGCCGGCGAAGCGGCCGCGTAATCCCGTACCGCCGGATTTTGTTATAGAGCGTGGTCCGCTCGACGCCCAGCACCTCGGCGGCCTTCTTGATGTTCCATTTCATCAGCGGCAGCACCTTGAGCAGATGCCGTTTCTCCAGTTCCTCCAGCGACAGGGACGCCGGCAGCGTGGCCGGGTCGGTCTGAAGCGGCGGCAGGTCCATAGGCTGGATGTAGGTGGACACGGTCACCACCACCGCCCGTTCCACCGCGTTTTCCAGTTCCCGGACATTCCCGGGCCAGTGGTACTGCTGCATGAGCTGGCGGGCCGGCTCGCTGAAGTCGACGATGTTCTTGTTCATCGCCGCGCAGATTCTTCTTAAAAAATACTCGGCCGTCAGCAGAATGTCCTCCCGCCGGTCGCGCAGGGGTGGGATGTGGATCTGGACGGCGCCGAGCAGCAGGTAGAGGTCCTCGCGGAATTCGCCGGTCCGCACCAGGGCCGCCAGGTCCGCGCTGTCGGCGGCGATGATGCGGCAGTCCACCGGAAGCTCCAGCGTGCCACCCACCCGCCGGAACATCTGCCGCTGGAGGGCCTGCACGAGTTCCCCCTGGATCCGCGCCGGCAGTGCGCTCACATGGTCCAGGAAGAGGGTGCCGCCGAAGGCGATCTCCAGCCGGCCCCGCTTCGGGTACGGGACGCCGTCCGGAGCCCCGCACTCGGAGCCGAAGAGCTCCCGTTCCGCCCGGTGTTCCGGGATCGCACTGCAACTGACCATCACCATGGGCAGGCTGCACCGGCTCGACGCCGCGTGGATCGCGCGCGCCACCCGTTCCTTGCCGCAGCCGTTCTCGCCGGTGATGAGGACGGGAATGTCGGTGGCGGCCGCGTCCGCGATCAGGTGCCGGATTTGCTCGAACGTCGGGCTTCGGCCCAAGATATCGCCGTCTTTGCGATAAGCCTCCAGGCCGGACTTGAGATTGGCGTTCTCGTCGATCAGATTGCGGTACTTGACGAACTTGAGGGCCGCCAGCCCCACCGATTCCCGCTGCAGCGGCGGCACGATGTAGTCGAAGGCGCCCAGGCGCATGGCTTGCACGGTGGATGCGTCAGCCACATTGCTGGTGAGCATGATCACTTCAATCGCCGGGTCCAGCAGCTTGGCCTGGCGGAGGAGTTCCAGGATGTCCATGTCCGGCAAATTGATGGCGGCCAGGATGCAGTCGGTGTGCTCCTCCCGCAGGCGGCGCATGGCAGCCTCGCCGCTGGATTCGGCAGCGGCGTGAAAGCCGTCGGCCTTCAGCCAGCCGGTGATCAGTTCGCGGACGTTGGCGTCACTGTCCACGATGAGGACTTTGAGATGTTCCGGACGCATGGCGGTAAACTCCCCGAGTGTCGTTGTGGTTGTGGGTGGATCATCGGTCCGAAATCCCGGTGGACGTCGCTCCGTCTCTCGTCCCCGGGCATGCATCCGACGAATCGTTTCGGGCTCGCCGGCGGAGCCGCTCTCTCAACCACATCGGAGTATGGCAAAAATGGAGTAAGAAATCAAAACACTTTCAGACTAGTGTGCAAAATGCCTGCAAACAATGTTGGCTTTTGCCATAAAAAAGCTGCAACCGTCAGCGCCCCAGAAAACTCAGGATGGCGTCGCTGGAGGCCTGGAGGAGCGGGGTGGGGAAGAGTCCGAGGACGATGGTCAGTACGCCGCAGGCGACGATCACGACGCCGGCGGCGGCGGGTACCTCGACGGCCGCGGCTTCACCGGGCTCCTGCATGAACATCACCACCACCACCCGCAGGTAGTAGTACACGCTCACGAGGCTGTTCAGGATGGCGATGATGACCAGGGTGTACAGCTCCCGTTCCATCGCGGCGCTGAACAGGAAGAACTTGCCGATGAACCCGGCGGTGGCGGGGATGCCCGCCAGCGACACGAGGCAGACGGTCAGGGGGAAGCTCAGAACGGGTTGGCGGAAACCCAGGCCGCGGTAGTCGTCGATGGCGACGCGCGTCTCGCCGGGGCCGGACACCAGCGCCACCACCGCGAAGGCGCCGATGTTCATCAGCAGGTAAGCGGCGAAGTAGAACAGCATGGCCGCCAGGCCGGTGACGCTGGCGGTGACCAGCCCGATGAGCAGGTAGCCGGCGTGGGCGATGGATGAGTAGGCGAGCAGCCGCTTGATGTTGCGCTGGGGGATGGCGCCCAGGTTGCCCACCAGCATCGTGAGCACCGCCGCCACCAGCAGCAGCTGGGTCCAGACCGGCTGGTCGGGGGGGACGAGCTGGAACAGGATGCGGATCAGGGCGGCGAATCCCGCCGCCTTGGGGCCGACGGACATGAAGGCGGTCACCGGCGTCGGCGCCCCCTCGTACACGTCGGGCGTCCACACGTGGAAGGGGGCGGCGGCCACCTTGAAACTGAAGCCCGCCACCACCAGGCCGATGCCCAGCGCCAGCAGCAGCGGCAGGTCGGCCACGTGCGTGAAGGCGCGCATGAAGCGGAGCACGGCGCCGTAGTTCGTGCTGCCGGCCGCGCCGTAGATGAGGGCGATCCCGTAGAGCAGAATCGCCGAGGAGAAGGCGCCCATGAAGAAGTACTTCATCCCCGATTCGTTGGAGCGGGGGTCCCGCCGCCGGAAGCCGGCCAGCACGTAGGTGGCGATGGAGAGGATCTCCAGGCCCACGAAGGTCATGACCAGGTCGGCGCCGGTGACCATGAAGTTCATGCCCGCCGTGGCGAACAGCAGCAGCGTGTAGAACTCGCCGTGGGGGAGCGCCTCCCGTCGCAGGTAGGCCGCCGAGCCGAGCACCATCAGAATCCCGATAGCGGCGAAGAGCAGCCGGCAGTAGGCGCCGAACAGGTCCAGGGTGACCATGCCGTGGAACAGCGCATCGACCGGAACTTGCGGCGTCAGCAGGACGGCGGCCGCGCTGCCCGCCAGCCCGGCCACGGTCAGCACGGCGCCGGCGGTCCGGCCGTGCCGGCCCAGAAAGGGCTCCGCGACCATGATCAGGACGCCGGCCGCGCACAGGACGATCTCGGGGAGGATGGCGGGGATGAACAGCTCGTTCACGACGAACTCCTACCGGATGGTGGGCGCGGCGGCCTGCGGGACCGGGGTGCCCGTCCCGACGCCGCCCGCCGGCAGCCGGTCCACCTCGTGGATCACGGGCGGCGGCTGCCGGACCTGCTGCACGCGGGCCAGCGCCTTCTGGAGGCTGGCGTCCATGGGCCGGAGGAAGGTGCTCGAATGCATGCCCATCCACACGATGAGGATGACAATGGGGACCAGGATGAGCTTCTCCCGCAGGTTCAGGTCGACCAGGGCGCGGTTCTCGTCGCGGTTCAGCGGGCCCAGGAAGACCCGCTGGTACATGGTGAGCATGTAGACCGCCGACAGGATCAGCCCCGTCGCCGCCAGGATGCCGTAGGTGGCGTTGCCGGCGAACGCGCCCTGGAGGATGAGGATCTCGCCGACGAAGCCGTTGAGACCGGGCAGGCCGATGGACGACAGGGTGACGATCATGAACAGGGCGGCGAACACGGGCATCGGGTGGGCTAACCCGCCGAACTCGGCGATGAGGCGCGTGTGCCGCCGGTCGTAGATCATGCCCACCAGGAGGAACAGCGCGCCGGTGCTCAGACCGTGATTCAGCATCTGGTACGTCGCTCCCTGGACGCCGTAAATGTTGAACGCGAACAGGCCCAGCATGACGAAGCCGAGGTGGCTCACCGACGAGTAGGCCACCAGGCGCTTGAGGTCGGGCTGGACCATGCACACCAGCGCCCCGTAGATGATCCCGACGAGGGCCAGGACGCAGACCCACGGGGCGAGGGTCACGCTGGCCTCGGGGAAGAGCGGCAGGCAGAAGCGCAGGAAACCGTAAGTGCCCATCTTCAGGAGCACGGCGGCCAGGACCACCGAGCCGGCGGTGGGCGCCTCGGTGTGCGCGTCGGGTAGCCAGGTGTGGAAGGGGAAGAGTGGCACCTTGATGGCGAAGGCGACGCCGAACGCCAGGAAGAGCAGGATCTGGCGGTCCAGCGGCAGTGCGAAGCGCCCCGCCTCCATGGCCGCCAGGATCTGCGGGTAGTCGAAGGTGAAGGCGCCGGCGGCCTGGCCGTGCCAGTAGTAGAGCGCGATGACGGCCACCAGCATGAACAGGGAGCCGGACATCGTATAGAGGAAGAATTTCACCGCCGCGTAGATCCGGTTCTGGCTCCCCCAGACGCCGATCAGGAAGTACATCGGGATGAGCATGACCTCCCAGAACAGGTAGAAGAGCACCAGGTCCAGCGACAGGAAGACGCCGAGGATGCCCGACTCGAGCACCAGCATAAAGATCATGTACTCGCGGACGTGCTTCGTGACGGACCACGAGCCCAGGATGGCTACGGGCGTGATGAAGGTGGTGAGCAGCACGAGGAAGAGCGAGATGCCGTCCAGGCCCAGGTGGTAGTTCACCTGGAAGCCGCCCATGGCGAACCAGCGGTGGAACTCCTCGAGCTGGAAGTCGGGGCTGGCGGACTGGAACCGGGCCAGCAGCACCAGGGACGCGGCGAAGCCGGCCAGCGCGGCGGCCAGCGCCACGGCCCGGTGCGCCCCGACGCGCGCCCGCGGGATGAAGGCCAGGCCGACGGCGCCCAGCATGGGCAGGAAGACGACGATGCTCAGCAGGTGTTCCATACGCCTAGCCAAACAGGAAGAGTACGTACAGCCCCACGCCGATGGCGCCCACCGCCACCCAGCCGAGGTAGGTCCGGGCCAGCCCGTTCTGCACGCGCCGCGCCCCGTCGCCGAGCCCCTGGACCAGCGCCCCGGCGCCGTTGACCAGACCGTCGACAAGGCCGGCGTCGAAGATCTTCCAGAGCCACTGCTCGGAGATCCACGTCAGCGGCCGGACGATGATGCGGTCGTACAGCTCGTCGATGTAATACTTGTTGAAGACCAGCTGGTGCGCGGCGCCGAGCCGCTTCTCGTCGTCGGGCAGCGCGCCGCGGCGGATGAACACCACCCAGGCAACGGCGATGCCGAGCAGCCCCACCAGCACCGCCGCGCCGGTCACCGCCAGCTCCTGCGCCAGGCTGTGGGGGGCGGGGGCGCCTCCGTCGGCGGGCGGCAGCTGCGCGAAGACCGGCTGGAGAAAGTCGCGGAACGCGTTGGGACCCAGCCAGGCCGGCAGCCCCACGAAGCCGCCGACGGCGGCGAGCAGCGCCAGCACGACCAGCACCGCGGTCATGGGCCGCGGCGATTCGTGGACATGGTGGCGCTGCTCCTCGGGCACGCGGGTCCGGCCGTGGAAGGTGAGGAAGATGAGCCGGAACATGTAGAACGCGGTGAGGCCGGCCGCGAGCGTGGCCAGGCCGAAGAACACCAGGTGGCCGCGCGCGCCGCCGGCGAACGCGTGCCACAGGATCTCGTCCTTGGAAAAGAAACCGGCCAGGGGCGGCACACCGGCGATAGCCAGCGCGCCGATCCACATGGTGGCGGCGGTGACCGGCAGGTGTTTCCGCAGCCCGCCCATCGCCTGCATGTCCTGCTCGTGGTGCAGGGCCAGAATCACGCTGCCGGATCCGAGGAAGAGCAGCGCTTTGAAGAAGGCGTGGGTCATCAGGTGGAAGATGCCGGTGGCGTATGCGCCCACGCCGAGCGCCACGAACATGTAGCCGAGCTGGCTGACGGTGGAGTAGGCGAGCACCCGCTTGATGTCGCGCTGGAAGAGGCCGATGGTGGCGGCGAAGACGGCGGTCAGCGCGCCGATCAGCCCCACCCAGAACAGCGTCTCGGGCGCGCGGCCGTACATGGGATTGGAGCGGGCCACCATGTAAACGCCGGCGGTGACCATGGTGGCGGCGTGGATCAGCGCGCTCACCGGCGTGGGGCCCTCCATGGCGTCGGGCAGCCAGACATAGAGCGGGATCTGGGCGCTCTTGCCGGTGGCGCCCACGAAGAAGAGCAGGGTGACGGCGGTGAGCACGCCGTAGTGCGCCTCCACGGGCAGGGCGGCGACCTGCGCGAACAGGGTCCTGAAGTCCAGCGTGCGGAACGTCACGAACAGGAGCAGCAGCCCCACCACGAAGCCGAAGTCCCCGATCCGGTTCACGATGAACGCCTTCTTGCCGGCCGCGGCGGCGCTCGGCTTGTGGAAGTAGAAGCCGATGAGCAGATAGGAGCAGAGCCCGACGCCCTCCCAGCCCAGGAAGAGGAGCAGGTAGTTGTCGGCCAGCACCAGCATGAGCATGGCGAACATGAACAGGTTCATGTAGGCGAAGAACCGGTAGTAGCCGGCCTCCGCCCACATGTACCCGATGCTGTAGACATGGATCAGGAAGCCCACGCCGGTGACCACCAGCGTCATCACCATGGACAGCGGGTCGAGGAGAAACCCGAAGCTGGCCGCGAAGTCGCCCGACTCGATCCAGCGGAAGTAGTCCGCCTGGACGAGGCGCTCCGGCAGGTCGAGGAAGCGCTGGAAAACGATCACCGCCAGCAGGAACGACGCGCCGGTGACGCCGCAGGCGATCCAGTGAACCAGCGGCTTGGGCAGGCGGCGGCCGAACAGTCCGTTGAGGAGAAAGCCCAGCAGGGGAAGCAGCGGGATCCAGAGCAGCAGGCTGTTCATCGCCACCTCGCCATCCCGTCAGTACTTCATCAGGTTCAGCTGGTCGGCGTCCAGCGTCCGGCGGCTGCGGTACAGGGCGATCACCAGCGCCAGTCCCACCGCGGCTTCGGCCGCCGCCAGGACGATCACGAAGAACACCACCACCTGGCCGTCGAGCTGGCCCAGCCTCCGGCTGAAGCCGATGAGGGCCAGGTTGGCGGCGTTGAGCATCAACTCGACGCAGAGGAACATGACCACCAGGTTGCGGCGCATGAGCACGCCGATGACGCAGATGGCGAACAGCAGCGCGCTCAAGATCAGGACGTGGAGCGACGGGACGGGCATGGGCTAACTCCCTGCGGGGTGCTTTTTCTTGGCCAGCACCACGGCGCCGATGATGGCGACCAGAATGAGGATCGAGACCGCCTCGAACGGGAGCAGATATTTGTTGAAGAGGAGCTCGGCCAGCGTCTCGGTGTTCCGGGCGGCGCCGGGGATGTCCGGGGTGTCCGCCGGCGGCTGCCAGGTGGAAAAGGCGAAGGCCAGCAGGGTGAACAGCCCGCCACCCAGCAGCATGCTGAAAAAGACCCACAGCCGGTTGTGGTTCCGCAGGACCACTTCGGAGAACGGATCCAGCAGCATGATGACCACGAGAAAGAGCACCATCACCGCCCCGGCGTAGACCACCAGCTGGATGATGCCGATGAACGGCGCACTCAGGATGAAGTAGATGACGGACAGCGCCGCCAGGCAGACGACCAGCGACAGGGCGGCGTTCATGGTTTTTTTCTGCAGGATGAGATTGAGGGCGGCGAGGACGGCGAGGACGGCGCTGATGTAGAACAGAACGACAATCATGGCCACCTTTCGGTGTCGTCAGGAATGGTGAATGTCAAAGCTCGTTTTATCAAGCGTTTGTAAAGACTTATACTAAACGACCCCCGGTTTTGATGTCAAGTGATTTTCGTTGTCCGCTTCTCCGATTTCTGTTATATATGGCGTACGATTGGAGTACATCCGCATGATCACCGGTTACAACACGGAAGTCACATTCAGCGGGATCATCTACCACGTCCAGACGGAGGACATGGGCTTGGACATGAGGAAGATCATCACCCATGTCTACAAGGGCGGCGCGATTCTCCTGTCGAAAAAGACCGCTTATGACCACCTGGTCGTCGAGGGCTCGGACGAAGCCAAAATCAAGGCCCTGATGAACGACCAGCACAAGACGATCCTTCGGATCATCCAGGCCGGCAAACTGGAAACGCTGCGCAAGAAAGTGGAGGAGGCGGAAAAGCAGGAGCCGGCGCACGCCGGTCCCGAGCGCGAGTCGGCCGCCCAGGTGGCCGGCATGGCCGAGATGGATGAGGACATCCAGGAGTCGGTTCGGGAGATCGAGCAGGAGATCGACGGCTCGCTCAACATGCTGCTGCAGAGATTCATCCAGAAGGAAGCCAAGCCGAAGAAGCTCAAGGTCGAGGTGGTCGCCGGCACCGAGATCGTCTCCGGCCAGCCGGCGGTGCTGCGGGTCTATTCCCGCGACGCCTCCACCTCCCAGCCGCTGCCGGACACGAAGGTGGTGATCAAGGTCATCGGCATGACCTTCCGCCCCGCCGTCTACACCGGCCGGACCGACAAGAACGGCGTGTACACGCTGAACATCATCGTGCCCGAATTCTCAGCTGGGCAGGCGGCCATCTTGGTCCAGGCCTCCTCGGAGTTCGGGACCGACGAGCTGAAGCTGAAAATTTCCCGCCGCATCTGATACCATCGTCACCGTCGACTCCGCGGCCGGCCCCCGCCGCGGCACGTGGCGGCGGTTTCCGCCGGCGGGAATCCACATGAGGTGAGCGGATGTTTTACCGGATCAAGGACGAACTGGCGGATTGCCTGCAGGCGCGCCTGGCCGAGGTGTTCGGCGTCAACCGCGAGCAGTACCGTGTCCAGGTGCAGTACCCGGCCCGGCTGGAGTTCGGCGATTTTGGCGTGTCGTTCCCGTTCGAGCTGGCCAAGGTGCTGCGCCGGTCGCCCCAGCAGATCGCCCAGCAGTTTCTCGACGGCTTCCGGGCGCCCGCCTTCGTCCGCCGGATCGACACCGCCGGCGGCGGCTACATCAATTTGACGGTGGACCGCTGGAGCCTGTTCCTGGACGCCGTGCGCGCGCTGCGGTCCGGCCGGCTGTGGCCGGAGTTCGAGCCCGACGCCGGCAAGACCATCGTCGAGCACACCAACATCAATCCCAACAAGGCGGCCCACATCGGGCACCTGCGCAACGCCATCCTGGGCGATAGCCTCGTGCGCTTGCTCCGCTTCAACGGCAAGCGGGTGGAGGTGCAGAACTACATCGACAACACCGGCGTGCAGGTGGCCGACGTGGTCGTCGGCTTCCTGCACCTGGAGCACCAGGGCGTCGCCGAAGTCGCCGCCATCGAGGGCCGCTTCGACTACCTGTGCTGGGACCTGTACGCCCGGGTGGCGCGCTTCTACGAAGCGTCCGAGGCCAACGCCCGGCTCCGGGGCGAGGTGCTGCACCAGATCGAGGCGGGCGACAACGCGGTGGCCGAACTGGCCGACCTGATCGCCACCCGGATCGTCAACTGCCACCTCGACACCATGGAACGGCTCGACATCCGCTATGACGTCCTGCCGCGGGAGAGCGACATTCTGCACCTGCACTTCTGGGACACCGCCTTCGCCCAGCTCAAGGCGCGCGGCGCGGCGGAGCTGGAGACGACTGGCCCCAACGCCGGCTGCTGGATCATGCGCTACCAGAAGGATGGGCAGGAAGACACCAAGATCCTCGTCCGCTCCAACGGCACCGTGACCTACACCGGCAAGGATATCGCCTACCAGCTCTGGAAGATCGGGCGGCTGGACAAGGACTTCCATTACGAGCCGTTCCGCGCCTACGACGACGGCCACACGGTGTGGGTGTCCAGCAGCGCGCCGGCCGCGGACGCCTCGGACTTGCAGCCGCCCCGCTTCGGTGCCGGCGACCGGGTGTTCAACGTCATCGACGCGCGCCAGGCCTACACCCAGAACGTCGTCTTCGAAGGACTGCGCCGGCTGGGCTACACCGAGGAAGCCGAGCGGAGCGTGCATTTCGCCTACGAGATCGTGGCGCTGTCACCGCGCTGCGCCCAGGAGCTGGGCACGGAGCTGTCCGAGGAGGACCGCCAGCGCGCCCACGTCGAAGTCAGCGGGCGCAAGGGGCTGGGCGTAAAGGCCGACGACCTGCTCGACCGCCTCGAGGAGAAGGCGCGGCGCGAGGTGGACGTCCGAAACCCCGACATGGCGCCCGACCAGGCCGCGCGCACCGCGCGCGACATCGCCATCGGCGCGCTGCGCTACTTCATGGTGCGGTTCTCACGCAAGGCCCTGATCGTTTTCGATTTCGACGACGCCCTCAACTTCGACGGCGAGACGGGGCCCTACCTGCAGTACTCCGCGGTGCGCGCCCGGAACATCGGGGTGCAGTACCGCGAGCATTACGGGCTGGGTGAGGCGGACGCGGTGACGGCCCTCGACGGTCTGCTGGCGGCGCCCGCCGTCGAACTGCCCGACGACGTGTGGGAGCTCCTCACGCAATCGCTCAAGCTCCGCGACGCCGCCCGGGCCAGCCTGGCCGGCCAGGAGCTCGCCGCATTCGCCAAGTACCTGTACACCCTGGCCCAGCGGTTTTCGAACTTCTACAACAAGCACCGTATCATCGGCGAGGAGGACCCCGTGTGGCGGCTCGTCTTTCTGGCGGTGGTACACATCTATTATCAGGGGATGCAGCAGGGCCTCGACATCCTGGGCATTCCCATCCCGGAGCGGATGTGACGATGCGATACCGGATCCTGCCGGCTCTGGCCCTGGTCGTGGTGCTGCCTGCGTGCCTGCTGGCGCGCGACTACAGCTACGACCTCTTCACCGTGGAAGAGGTGAACAAGCTGCGCATGGCCACCCCGGTCAAGTGCGCCCGACTGCACGAACAGGTGGTGGCGCGCTACGTCAAGGCGGTCCAGCACGCGGTGCAACTGCGCAACTACGAGCGGACCGCCCGGCTCGGCGACCAGCTCAGCCAGGTGATGGACTACGTGCTGCGGGATATCCGCGAGTGCTTCGACAACCCGAAGAACCGGAACAACAAGCAGCTCCGCCAGGTGGAGATCCAGTTCCGCAAGGATGCCGTGCTCCTGGAGGGGATCCAGCGCGATCTGCCCCTCATTCATCGGGAGAGCCTCGATCCGCCAGTCCGCAAGCTGGTCTACATCCGGCGCCAGCTCTTCCGCTTCATCAACAACCTGGACGAGGAGACCGTGATCGAATGAGACGCGTCCTGGCGGCCGCATGGCTGACGGTGGCGGTGCTCGCCGGCTGGGGCCGGCCCGCCGACGACTACCTGCTGCCGAAAGAGGACACGCTGCTGCGCGACGCCGAAGGCTTCGAGTTGCGCAGCTACTACCGGCTGCGCGTCGTCTCCCGCCGAATCGATGCGCTGGAGTGCCGCCACCGCCCCGACAAGGCCTTCGACTGCGGCAAGCGCCGCGACCGGGATCCCCTCATGGGCGCGCTCGACGAGCGGTCCGACGAGCGGCTGCTCCGCGATTACCGCGAGGCGCTCCGGGTCATGCTGCTGAACGTCGAGGACGTCTTCGCCTCCCACCGCGGCCGGGTCGTGGAGAAGGTATTGATCGATCTGAAGAAACAGGCGGATCACGACATCGAGGTCCTCAACGCGATTGAGGCCGACCTGAAGGAGCCGGCCGAGCTCCGGACCGCCTGGGAACAGGCACGGTCGCTGGCGCTCAAGGCCGCCGCCGGAGCCCGTAAGGGCCTCGAGCGCATCTCCCGCTGACGAGGTGCCCGTGTCCGCTCCCGCACTCCCCGTGGTGGTGATCATCGGCCGGCCCAACGTGGGCAAATCCACCCTGTTCAACGCACTGGTGGGCAGCCGCCGCGCCATCGTCGGCGACGAGCCGGGCATCACCCGCGACCGGCTCTACGGCCAGGTGGACTGGAACGGCAAGCGGTTCCGGTTGGCGGACACCGGCGGTATCCTGCCCGACGAGCGCGAGCGGATCCCCCGCGAGATTCTCAAGCAGGCGGCCGTGGCCCTATCCGAGGCGACCGCGGTGCTGATGGTGGTGGACGCCGCCGCGGGGGTGCACCCCATGGACGCGGTGATCCACCGCCTGGTGATGGAATCGGGTCGGCCGTTCTACCTGGTGGCCAACAAGGTGGACGACCCGCGCCACGAGCCCTACACTCTGCCGTTCTACGAGTTCGGCGTCGACTACGTCTATCCGGTATCGGCGGAGCACAAGCGCGGTCTGGACACCCTCCTCGAGACGGTATGCGCCGATTTTCCCGTCCCGGACGCCCCGGACGTGCCCCTTCCCGAGACGCGCGTGGCCATCATCGGTCGGCCCAACGTGGGCAAATCGTCGCTCGTGAACGCGCTGGTCGGCTCCGAACGGGTCATCGTGAGCGAGATTCCCGGAACCACCCGCGACGCGGTGGACACCGAGCTTGAAACCGACGGCTGCCGCTACCGGCTCATCGACACGGCGGGCATCCGCAAGAAGAGCCGCACCCACCTGCACGCGGAGAAGCTGAGCGTCATCCTCGCCCGCAAGCACCTGGAGCAGGCCGACCTGGCCGTGCTGCTCCTCGATCCCATCGAGGGCGTGACCCATACCGACGCCACCATCGCCAGCTATGCGGTGGAGGCCGGCCAAGCGCTGATTCTGGGCGTCAACAAGCTGGATCTCATCCCCGATCCGGATCGTTTCCGCAAGGCGTTCCAGGCGGAGGCGAAGCGCCAGCTCCGCTTCCTGGACTACGCACCGCTGGTGTTCTTTTCGGCGAAGACCGGCCGGAACGTCCACCGGCTGTTCCCCGTGATGCGCCGGGCCGCCGAGACCCGCCGCCTCCGGATCACCACCGGCACGCTCAACGCCTTCTTCCGGAAAATGCTCCGCGAGCGGCAGATTCAGGCCCTGCCCGCGGAAGACCACGGCGTCAAATACATGACCCAGGTCGCGGTGGCGCCGCCCACCTTCGTGGTCTTCCTCCGCCGCGGCCAACGACTGGCCGTTTCCGAGGAACGGTTCATCATCAATCAAATACGCAGGGAGTTTGAGTTTTACGCCAACCCGATCCGCTTGATCCAGCGCAGTTGAACCCTCGATGGTTATTGACAAATCGCTTTGCGAGGCTTATGATGGATCGCAGGCGACACCGATACCCGTCTGCAGGATGAACTCATGAAACGTGCCGGAATCGAAGAACGCGTCTATGCCGCCCACGGTGGTCTGACCCACCGGGAGGTGGAGGCGGTGGTGTCCGAGGTGCTCGATCTGATCAAGGAGTCCCTGGTTCGGGGCGAGCGTGTCAAACTCAAGGGCTTCGGGGTGATGGAGGTGGTCGTCCGCAAGGGGAAGCGGGGCCGGCATCCGAAGACGGGCCAGCTCGTGGTGGTCGCTCCCCGGAAGACCGTCGTCTACCATTATTCCCGGAACACGTGGCTGGGCATCGACGATGGAAGTGACGAATAAGCTCTACTACAAGATCGGCGAGGTGTGCGAGATCACGGGGATCGAGGCGCACGTGCTCCGCTACTGGGAGTCGGAGTTTCCCGTGCTGCACCCGCTGAAAAACAGCGCCGGCCAGCGGGTGTACCGCCAGAAGGACATCGAGCTGGTGCTGCGCATCAAACAGCTCCTCTACCAGGACGGCTTCACAATTGCCGGGGCCAAGCGCCAGATCCGGGAGTCGCTGGCCGGCCACCGGCCGGCCCCTGAACCGGAAACCGCGCCGCCGGCTGCGCCGTCCGCGGGGCCCGACCTCCAGGCTGTCCGCCGGTTGCGGGCGGAGCTGCAGGAGATCCTCGATCTTCTGGAACGGTGGGAACTTCCCTCGTGACCGGATTTTCTCCTTGACGCCCCTGTGTTCCGAGCATACAATAGCGCTCTTTTTGGGCGGATATTTTCACGGATCAGCGTCGGGACGTAGCGCAGCCTGGTAGCGCACACGCTTGGGGTGCGTGTGGTCGGAGGTTCAAATCCTCTCGTCCCGACCATTTTTTTTATCCGGTTCCTCCTTCCGGTTCACATGAGCGGGTCATTCCTGATACTCCTCACCCACGACGACGGCATCGGCGCGCCGGGGCTTACCCACCTGGAGCGCGCCCTGGCCCCGCTGGCCCGGGTCGTCACCGTGGCTCCCGCCGGCGAGCGGAGCGCCGCGTCCCACGCGCTCACCCTCATGTCACCGCTGCGCATCCACGCGGCCGGCGACGACCGGTACGCCGTGGACGGAACCACCGCCGACTGCATCCTCGTCGCCATGAACAAGATGCTCCAACAACCGCCGCACCTGGTGGTCTCGGGGATCAACGCCGGCAACAACCTCGGCGACGATACCGTGTACTCCGGCACGGTGGCCGGCGCCCGTGAGGGCTCCATGTACGGCATCCCGTCCGTTGCGTTTTCGCTGCGCTACGCCGCGGTGATGGACTTCGCCTTCTGGGCCGGGCAGGCGGCGACGCTCTGCCGGCGGCTCCTGGACAGTCCGCTGCCGCCGGGTATCTTTCTCAACGTGAATTTCCCCGATGCCCCGCCGCGCGGCGTCCGCACCACCCGGCTGAGCCGGAAGTTCGCCCGCTCGTCCATCTACGAAAACGATGATCCGCGCGGCATGAAGTACTACTGGATCGGCGAGGACGAGAGTTCCTGGGACCAGGCGGATGATACCGATTTCTGGGCCGTGACCAACGGCTTCGTCTCCATCACGCCCCTGCACCGCGACCAGACCTCGTACGACATGATCGAGGCGGTCCGGGAGACCTATGAGCAGGACTGACCGGGCGCTGGCGGAGGCCCGTCACGCGCTGGTCCAGTTTCTCGTGCGGGAAAACGCCATCGCCACCCCGGCGGTGGCGGATGCCTTCCGGGAGACACCCCGACACTGCTTCGTGCCGGCCGACCTCGTCGATGAAGCCTACGTCAACCGGGCCCTCCCCGTCGACTGCGGACAGACGATCAGCCAACCGTGGATGGTGGCTGTCATGACGGAGCTGCTGGCCCCCGCGCCGGATCACACCATCCTGGAGATCGGCACGGGCACCGGCTATCAGGCCGCGATTCTGGCCCGGCTCTGCCGCCGCGTGGTGACGGTGGAGCGGATCCCCGAGCTCAGCGAGCAGGCGGCCTGCCGCTTTCGCCAACTCGGTTTGACCAACGTCGTCTGCCGCATTGGCGACGGGACCCTCGGCTGGCCGGCGGACGGGCCCTACGACCGCATCCTGGTGACGGCGGGCGCGCCGAGAATCCCGGCGGCCCTGAGCGCGCAGCTCCGTGACGGCGGCATCATGGTCATCCCGGTGGGCGACCGGTCCTGCCAGACGTTGCTCGCGGTCCGCCAGGCGGGTGACGCCTTCGTCACCGAGGCACATGGCGCCTGCGTTTTCGTCCGTCTCATCGGACGGGACGGGTGGACAGCCGATTGACGCAGCCGCCACCTTTTCGCTTGACTCCCCCCGTAAAAGGTGGTTAAATCCGCCTTCGATTTTCTGAGTCGGGGCGTGGCTCAGGCTGGTTAGAGCGCACGGTTCGGGACCGTGAAGTCGGAGGTTCAAATCCTCTCGCCCCGACCATTTTTATTTTATGCCCACTCGTTTCGAGGTCAGCGGACTGGTCCAGGGCGTCGGCTACCGGTACTACGTGTACCGGCAGGCAGCCCGTCTGGGTGTGTGCGGCTACGTGCGCAACCAGCCCGACGGATCCGTCGAGGTGGTGGCCGAGGGGACGCCGGACGCCCTGCGGGAGCTGGAAGACCTGCTGCGGCGCGGTCCCGCCCACGCGCAGGTGATCCGGGTGGTCCGCTGTCCCATCGAGGCCGTGTCGGTGGGCGCAGATTTCCGCATCGAGGTGTGAGCATGGAAGCACTCAAGCAGATCGTGCGCGAGATCCCCGATTTTCCCAAGCCGGGCATCCTGTTCTACGACATCACCACGCTGCTGCGCGACGCAAAGGGCTTCGCCGAGGTCATCGACATCTTCGCCCGTCACTACCGCGACCAGAAACTGGACGCCGTGGTGGGCGTCGAGGCGCGCGGATTCATCTTCGCCGCCGCCGTGGCCAACCGCCTGGGGCTGGGGTTCATCCCCGTGCGGAAGCCCGGCAAGCTGCCGTACCGCACGGTGAGCCAGTCGTACCAGCTCGAGTACGGCACCGACACCCTCGAAATGCACGCCGACGCCGTCCGCCGGGGTGATCGGATCCTGCTCATCGACGACCTGATGGCCACCGGCGGCACCGCCCGGGCGGTCGCCGAGATGGTCGGGGGGCAGGGGGGAGAGGTGGCCGGCATGGGTTTCGTCATCGAGCTCGAATTCCTGAGCGGCCGCAAGTCCCTGCCCGAATATGAAATTTTTTCAATCCTGAAGTATCAGAAGTAGATCGCGACCCGCAGAAATTGCAAGCGGATCAGGTAATTCGGTTGACAAAGCCGGTAAATAGTGCTAAAAGCACATTCTTATTTTTCGGGCGGACAGGTTTCGCGCCTGTAGCTCAGGAGGATAGAGCACCGGATTCCTAATCCGGGTGTCGGGGGTTCAAATCCCTCCAGGCGCAAAAATAGGTAATCATTGCAACAAGGTGGTTTGAACGTGGGCAAGCGACTGACACGCAAGGAAATCAAGAAAAAAGACCCCATCACCGAAGCTTTGCAGAAGTTTTGGGCTCTGTGTCTGGAGAACCGGCGATACCTCGTGATCGGCCTCGCGGTGATTCTGGGCGCGATCATCGTTGTCATGTTGGGCACGCTCTGGTACAACCGGAGCCAGTCCTCGCGGGCCACGGCCTTGCAGGAGGCGCGGGAGATCTACAACGCCCGGGTGGACCCCACCCTCAAGGCGCCGCAGGAGGGCGTCTATCCCAGCGAGACCGCCAAGTACGAGGCGGCGCTGAAGGCCTTCCAGGGCGTCGAACAGAACTACGGCAGCGCCCAGGAGGGCCTGCTGGCGGCCTATTACAAGGGCGTCTGCCAGCGCGAGCTCGGCCGGGCCGCCGATGCGGAGAAAACGTTCCGCGCCGTGCTCCAGGACTCCGACGATCCGTTCCAGATTCAGGTGGTCAAGCTGGCTCTGGCCGAGACGCTCCGGGTGCAGCGCAAGTATGATGCGGCGCTCCCCCTCCTGAACGAGCTCAGTCAGGCCACGAACCCGGCCGTCACCAGGGAGAGCGTCGCGTACACCAAGGCGCTCTGCCTGGAGGAGAAGGGCAGCATCCAGGAGGCCTATGACGTCCTGAAGGCCGCAAAGGCCGAACTGGACGCGAAGGGCAAGAGCGGGGACTTTTTCAGTCCGTACGAATCCGTCATCAGCAGCCGAATCGAATTTCTGAAGGCCCGCCTGGGTGACGCGCGTTCGGCCAACTCCTGACACCGGACCGCCGAATCCGCTCCGACGGACCGCAAGCCGGACTCGAGAGTAGACTGATGTTTTTGGATATTTCAAAACTTGAAGTCGAAACCGTCCGCCACGAATATACGTTCTCACCGGCGGATGTGGGATTCGACTACAAGGGGTACGAACTGGCGGACGCGTTCTGCCTCAACGTGGAGGTCACGAAGAACAGCCGCCAGGAAGTCCTGATCAAGGGAACGATTGCGGGTCCGGTGCGGGTGTTCTGCGACCGCTGCCTGGAGCCGTTCGTGCTGGCGATCAACCCGTCGTTCCAGATCGCCATGATTCCGGCCCGGACGGCCGGCACCGAGACCGAGGACGAGATCGAGGCGGATCGGCTGGATGAGAACGTCTATACCGATCCGCGGATCTCCCTCACGGATCTGATGACCGAGCAGATCATCCTGAACCTGCCGGCCAAGATGCTGTGCCAGCACGACTGCCAGGGGATCTGCGCCCGCTGCGGCGCCAATCTCAACCAGGGCGCGTGCGCGTGCACCGCCGCAGAATCGGATCCTCGCTGGCTGCTGCTGCGGGAAATGCAAAAACGAATGAAAAAGTAAGGAGACTCCGATGGCCCACCCCAAACACCGACATTCCCATTCCCGGACGCACAAGCGGCGGGCTCATGATGCGCTGGAAACCAAGAGCATCTCCCTCTGCCCGAACTGCCGGGAGGCGAAACTGCCCCACCGGGCGTGCCCGCACTGCGGTTACTACCGGGGCCGCCAGGTGATCGCAGTCAAGAAGGAAGAATAAGAGCGCTGGAGCAGTATGGGCGCCGAACCTACGTTCCGGGTGGCCGTGGATGCGATGGGGAGCGACAACCATCCCGGTCCGGAGGTACTCGGAGTCGTGCAGGCTCTGAAGCAGTACCCCGGTACCCAGGCCATCCTGGTGGGCAACCGCAAGGTCATCGAGCAGCACCTCCAGGAGGTGCCTGCGGCCGGCCTGCCGCTGGAGATCGTGCATACCGATGAGTACATCGGCATGTGCGAGCATCCGGTCATGGCCATCCGGAAGAAAAAGAACAACTCGATGCGCCTGGCCATGAATCTGATCAAGGAAGGCCGGGCGGACGGCTTTGTCACTGCGGGCAACACCGGAGCCGGCATGACCCTGGCCAAGCTCGTGTTCGGCACTTGTCGCGGCGTGGACCGGCCGGCGCTGGCCACCGTGGTCCCCTCCATCAAGGGCACGACGATCATTGTGGACGTCGGCGCCAACGTCGACTGCAAGCCCCTGCACCTCGAGCAGTTCGCCATCATGGGGCATGTCTACGCCAAGATTATCTTCGGGATTGAGAAGCCCCGGGTGGCCCTCTTGTCCATCGGCGAGGAGGAGATCAAGGGCAACGACCTGATCAAGGAAGTCCACCAGGCGCTGAAACACTCACAGCTCAACTTTGTGGGGAATATCGAGGGGCGCGACGTCTATGTCGGCGACGTGGACGTCGTGGTGTGCGACGGCTTCGTGGGTAACGTGGCCCTCAAGATCAGCGAGGGGGTCATTGCCGCCATCATGCATCTGCTGAAACAGGAACTGGCCCGCGGGCTCCCCACCCAGGTGGGCGCCCTGCTGACCAAGCCCGCCTTCCGCAAGCTGAAGAAGAAGATCGACTATTCCGAGTATGGCGGCGCGCCGCTGTTGGGCGTACGCTCGCCCGTCATCATCGGCCACGGCCGTTCCAACGCCAATGCGATCAAGAACGCCATCCGGGTGGTCCGTGAGTTCCATCTTCAGCAGATGTCCAGCAAGATCGAACAGGAAATCGAACTGTTCATGCAGCAAAACCGCCAATGTGAGGTCTGATTATGTGGGATATGGCACTGACCGAGGAGCAGAGGGAAATCCGGGACCTGGCCCGCAGGATCGCCAGGGAGCAGATCGAGCCGGTCCGCGCCGAACTGGACGAGAAAGAGGAATTCCCCTGGGAGATCATGAAGGTGCTGGCCGAGGCGGGTCTGTTCGGCGTGTACATCCCGGAGGAGTACGGCGGCTTCGGCAAGGGCATCTATGAACTGTGCCTCGTGACCGAGGAGCTCAGCAAGGTCTGTGGCGGCGTGGCGGTGAGCTACGCGGCCTGCGGCCTCGGCTCCTATCCCTTCATCCTCATGGGGAGCGAGGAACAGAAGAGGAAGTACCTGCCGCAGATCGCCAGCGGCAAGAAGCTGGCCGCCTTCTGCATCACCGAGAGCGGCGCCGGCTCCGACGCCGGGGGCATTCGCACCGTCGCGCGCAAGGACGGCGATTACTACTACCTAACCGGTACGAAGCAGTGGATCACCAACGGCTCGGTGGCCGACATCTACACCGTCATCGCCCTGACCGACAAGTCCAAGGGGCCGCGGGGCGCTTCGGCGTTCATCGTGGAGAAGGACTTCCCGGGCCTGTCGTTCGGCAAGAAGGAAAAGAAGCTGGGCATCCGCGCGTCGTCCACCACCGAGGTGGTCCTTGACGAGTGCCGGGTGCCGAAGGAAAATCTGATCAGCCGCGAAGGGATGGGCTTCGTCGTGGCCATGCGCACCTTTGATTACACCCGCCCCGGAGTGGCGGCCCAGGCGCTGGGCATCGCCGGCGGGGCATTCGAGTACGCCCTACAATACGCGCACACCCGCAAACAGTTCGGCAAGCCCATCAGCTCCTTCCAGGCCGTCAACCACATGCTGGCTGACATGGCCACGCAGATCGAGGCGGCCCGGGCGCTGATCTACAGCACGGCCCAGATGATCGACGCCGGCAAGGCCAAGAACATCTCGAAGCTGTCGGCGATGTGCAAGCTGCTGGCGTCGGACACCGCCATGAAGGTAACCACCGACGCCATCCAGATCCTGGGCGGCTACGGCTACATGAAGGACTATCCCGTGGAAAAGATGTTCCGCGACGCCAAGATCACCCAGATCTACGAAGGCACCAACCAGATCCAGCGCAACGTCATCGCGTCCGAGCTGATCAAGGAAGTCGTTTCGGAGCACAAGAAGTAAAGGAGTGTCGGTCCGCATGAGCAAGATTGTGTTCATCTTCCCCGGCCAGGCGTCCCAGTACTCGGGCATGGGCCGGGAGATTCATGACAGCCACCCCGCGGCCGCCGAGGTATTCCGGCGCGCCGACGAGGTCCTCGGCTTTCCCCTGTCCGCCATGTGCTTCCAGGGGTCGGAAGATGAGCTGAAGCTCACCGAGAACACCCAGCCGGCCATTCTGACTGTGAGCACCGCCGTCCTGCGGGTGCTCCAGCAGTGCGGTCTGAAGCCCGACTTTGTCGCCGGGCACAGCCTGGGCGAGTATTCCGCCCTTGTCGCCGCCGGCAGCCTGACCTTTGAGGATGCGGTGCTCGCCGTCCGCAAGCGGGGCCGCTACATGCAGGAGGCGGTGCCCGTGGGCGTCGGCGCAATGGCCGCCTGCATGGGCATGGACCTGGCGACCGTCGAGAGCGTCTGCGCCGCGGTCCGTGAGGGCCAGGTGCTGGTGCCGGCCAACATCAATTGCCCAGGGCAGATCGTCGTGGCCGGACACGCCGAGCCCGTGGACCGGGCCATTGCGTACGCCAAGAAGCAGGGTCTGGGCCGGATGATCCGCCTGCCCGTGAGCGCACCGTTCCACTGCGAGCTCATGCGGCCGGCGCAGGAGAAGATGGCCCAGGATCTCGGCCGGATCGCTTTCGGCGACCTGGCGGTGCCTCTCGTCACCAATGTGGACGCCCGGTTCATCACCGCGGGCGCGGACGCCCGGGACAGCCTGGTCCGCCAGGTGACCGGCTCGGTCCGGTGGCAGGCGTCGGTGGAAGGGCTGGTCGCTGCGGGCGCCGACGTGTTCGTCGAAGTGGGGCCCAAGACGGTCCTGTCGCAGATGGTGCGCAAGATCAGCGCGGAGGTCCGGACGTTCGCGGTGGAAAAACCCGCCGAGGTCGACGCCGTGCTGGCCGCGCTCAAGACCGCGTGAGGAGGAGATGATGGACAAGCCCGTGGCGGTGGTGACCGGCGGAGCCCGCGGCATCGGGGCCGCCATTGCGAACGCCCTGCTCGGGGCCGGGTTTGCGGTGGCCGTCGCCGACATGGACCTGACGACCGCCGAGGCGCTGGTGGCGTCCAAGGGATTGCCGGCCGGCGAGTTCCGGGCCTACGCGCTCAACGTGACCGATGAGGGTGGGGTGGCCGCCGTGTTCAAGCAGCTGCAGGCGGATTTCGGCCGGATCGACGTTCTGGTCAACAACGCCGGCATCAACCAGGACAACCTGATCATGCGGATGAAAATCGAGCAGTGGCAGCGGGTCCTGGATGTGAATCTGACCGGCGCCTTCCTGTGCACCCGGGCGGTGATTCCGGTGATGATGCGACAGCGCGCAGGCCGCATCATCAACATCGCCTCGGTGGTCGGCGAGATGGGCAACGCCGGCCAGGC
Source organism: Acidobacteriota bacterium (assembly GCA_012517875.1). Lineage (NCBI taxonomy): Bacteria > Pseudomonadati > Acidobacteriota > Acidobacteriota bacterium. The sequence goes on from JAAYUB010000021.1 coordinate 28,356, forward strand.
CAACTACTGCGCGACGAAGGCGGGCCTCATCGGCTTCACCAAGGCGGTGGCGCGCGAAGTGGCCTCCCGCAACATCACGGTCAACGCCGTGGCACCGGGCTATATCGACACCGAGATGACCCGGAGCCTGCCCGAGGCGGTGAAGCAGGAGTTCAGCCGCAACATTGCGCTCGGCCGACCCGGGCAGCCGGAGGATGTCGCCCACGCGGTGGCGTTCCTCGCCAGCCCGGGCGCCGCCTACATCACCGGCTTCGTGCTGGATGTCAACGGCGGCATGTACATGTAATTCGGGATTAACCGTTATCAACAACTTTTCGAGTGGAGGATATCATGGCCAGTATCGAACAGAAAGTGAAGGAGATCATCGTCGAACGGTTGGGTGTCAACGAAGCGGATGTGACTCCGGAAGCGTCCTTCATCGATGATCTGGGCGCCGACTCCCTGGACACCGTGGAACTGGTGATGGCCTTCGAAGACGGGTTCGGTATCGAGATCCCGGACGAGGACGCCGAAAAGATCACGAACGTGGCGCAGGCCATCGAGTACATCAAGGAAAAGGCCGCTGACGCCTAACCATTGAGCACAACATCCGAGGGGAAGCGCGCGCGCTTCCCCTCAATTTATCTACAAGGAAAAAACGATGAACACTCGTCGAGTCGTAGTGACCGGTGTGGGCATAGTCTCGGCCACGGGGACCGGGACCGACAAGGCCTGGCAGAATATCGTCGCCGGCGTCAGCGGCGTGGGCCCCATCACCCTGTTCGATGCCGCCGAATTTCCGGTGCGGATCGCGGCGGAGGTGCGGGATTTCAACCCGGAAGACTTCATGGACAAGAAAGAAGTCCGGAAGTATGACCGGTTCATCCACTTCGCCCTGGCCGCGTCCGAGTTCGCCGTGAAGGGCTCCGGGCTGCCGCTGGAGACCACGGACCTGAATCGGGCCGGCGTGTACATCGGCTCGGGGATCGGCGGATTCGCCACCATCGAGGCCGAGCACGAGAAGCTGCTCAAGGGCGGCCCGCGGAAGATCTCGCCGTACTTCATCCCGGCCACGATCATCAATCTGGCCTCGGGGATGGTCTCGATCAAATTCGGCCTCAAGGGCCCGAACTGCGCCTGCTGCACGGCGTGCGCCACGTCGTCGCACGCGCTGGGCGATTCGTTTCGGATCATCCAGCGGGGCGACGCCGATGTCATGATCGCCGGCGGTTCCGAGGCGGCGATCACGCCCATGGGGATCGGCGGATTTGCGGCCATGCGGGCGATCTCGGCGCGGAACGACAACCCCACCGCTGCCAGCCGCCCCTTCGACAAGGAGCGGGACGGCTTCGTCGTGGGCGAGGGCGCCGGCGTCCTCGTGCTCGAGGAGCTGGAACACGCCCGCCGGCGGGGCGCGCCGATCGTGGCCGAGATCGTCGGCTACGGGATGACCGGCGACGCTTTCCACATCACCGCGCCGCCGCCCGATGGCGACGGAGCGTACCGCGCCATGCTGGCGGCCGTCCGGGACGCCGGCATCCGGCCGGAGGACGTGGACTACATCAACGCCCACGGCACCTCGACGCCGTTCAACGACAAGCTGGAGACCATCGCCATCAAACGGGCGTTTGGTGATCACGCCGCCCGGTTGCGGATCAGCTCCACCAAGTCGATGACCGGCCACTTGCTGGGTGCAGCCGGCGGACTGGAGGCAGCCGTCACCGCGCTGGCGCTCCGCGACCAGGTGATCCCGCCCACGATCAACTACGAATTCCCCGATCCGGAATGCGACCTGAACTACACACCCAACACCGCCGTGCGCGTGCCGCTGCGCTATGCGTTGTCCAACTCGTTCGGCTTCGGCGGAACGAACGCCGTGCTGCTCTTCAAGCGGTACGGAGCCTGAAGTCCCCCGCCCAATCGGAGGTGGCATGAAAATCGGAGTCTGTATCAAGAAGGTTCCCGACACGGAAACCCGAATCCGGATCGCGCCCGACGGCCGGCAGGTGAGCCTCGACGGCGTGTCCTTCATCATTTCGCCGTATGACGAGTTCGCCATCGAAGCCGCGCTGCAGCTCAAGGAGAAAGTCGGTCAAGGCGAGGTGATCGTCATCGCCGTCGGCGACGAGGAGACCGGCAAGGTAATGCGCAACGCGCTGGCCATGGGCGCCGACCGGGCCGTCCTGGTGACCGACCCGGCCGTCATCGAGACCGAGCCGTACGACGTGGCCCGAATCTTGGCCGCCGTGGCCCGCAAGGAAGGCATCGAGCTCCTCCTCTTCGGCAAGCAGGGCGTGGGCCAGGATTACCAGCAGGTGCCGACGTTGACCGCCGAGGTGCTGGGCTGGCCGGCCGCCGCCGTGGTGGTCGGACTGGAGCTCGCCGGCGGCGAGCTGACCGCCACGCGCGAGATCGATGGCGGCGAGGAAGTCGATCGGCTGTCGCTGCCGGCGGTGGTGTCGGCCCAGAAGGGGCTCAACACCCCGCGTTACGCCTCACTGAAGGGCATCATGGCGGCCAAGAAGAAGACCATTGAGACGCACGCCCTCGCGGCGCTGGGCCTGGCCCCGCTGGCGCAGCGGAGCTGGGAGGTGATCCGTTTGGAAATGCCGCCGGCCCGTGCTGCCGGCCGGCTCATCGGGGGCGAGCCCGAGGCCCAGGTGAAGCAGCTGGTGGAGCTTCTGCATACGGAAGCGAAGGTGCTCTGAGAGAGGAAGGGAGATCATCATGGCCCAAGGCTTTTTGGTATATGTTGAAAATCGGAACGGCCGGATCCGCAAGGGGTCGCTGGAGACCCTGGCCACCGCTCGACGCCTGGCCGATGCGCTGGGGCGGACGGTGGACGCCGTGATCGTCGGTGACGACGCTGCGGCGGCCCAGGCGGCCCGCTTCGGCGCCCATCGCCTCTTCCGGGTGGCGCCGGCGGACGTCTACAACTCCCGCGACGGCGTCGTGGAACTGCTCGCGGAACTGGTGCGGCAGGAATCCCCGGCCTGGGTCGTGGCCAGCGCCACGGCTGTCGGCAAGGACTGCCTGCCGGCGCTGGCCGCCCGCTTCGAGCGGTCGGTGATCCAGGACGCCACCGAGGTCGTGGTTGAGGGCGGCGAGCTGCTGATCAAGCGGCCCATATACGCCGGCAAGGCCTTCGAGGTGCTCAAGCCGGCGGGGGCGCTCGCGTTCCTGACGCTGCGGCCCAACGTCTTCCCGGCGGCGGAGGCCCCGGCGGCTGCGACCGTCGTGGAGCTTGCGACAGCCGTGGATCCGGCGCGGGTCCGCACCCGCGTGGCCGAGGTGCGCGAGACCGCCGGCTGCAAGGTGGAGCTGACCGAGGCCGCGATCGTCGTGTCCGGCGGCCGGGGCATCAAGGCGGCGGAGCATTACCCGCTGATCGAGCAACTGGCCGCCGCCCTCGGCGGCGCTGCGGGCGCGTCCCGCGCGGTGGTCGACGCCGGCTGGGTGGCCCACCACCATCAGGTGGGCCAGACGGGCAAGACGGTATCGCCGACGCTCTACATAGCCGTCGGCATCTCAGGCGCGATCCAGCACCTGGCCGGCATGTCGTCGTCCAAGTACATCGTGGCCATCAACAAGGATCCCGACGCCCCCATCTTCAAGGTGGCCGACTACGGCATCGTGGGCGACCTGTTCCAGGTCGTGCCGCTGCTGATCGAGGAAGTACGGAAGCTCAACGCGTGATCGGGGTGAGGGCGTGCCGCTGATCGAACTGCGGGACATCACCAAGAGTTTCGGCGACAACCGGGTGCTGCAGGGCATCAGCCTGCAGGTGGAAGCGGGCGAGACGCTGGTGGTGCTGGGCAGGAGCGGCATCGGCAAGAGCGTCACCCTCCTCATCATCACCGGCCTGCTGGCGCCGGATTCCGGCCAGATTTTCCTCCAGGGCCAGGACATCACCCGCCTGCGCGAACGGGACCTGATCCCCGTCCGCCGGCGGTTCTCCTATGTGTTCCAATCCGGGGCGCTGTTTGATTCACTGACCGTGTTCGAAAACGTGGCCTTTCCCATGTCAGAGTCCCGCGGCCAGGAGGATCCGGAGACTGTCGCGCACGTCCAGCGGATTCTCGAGCACCTCGATCTCGCCAAGGTCGCGGACCTTTATCCCCAGGAGCTGAGCACCGGCATGAAGAAACGGGTGGCCATCGCCCGGGCCATCGCGGTCCAGCCGCTGGCGATCCTGTACGACGAGCCGACCACCGGCGTGGATCCGCTCACCGCCAAGCTGATCAGCCGGACGATCAAGGGACTGCAGCAGCAGCTGGGGGTGACGTCCATCGTTGTCACCCATGATCTGAAGTGCGCGCGGATGATTGCCGACCGGGTGGCTTTCCTGCACGACGGAAGGATCTACTTTCACGACACCTTCGACCGCTTCATCGCGTCCGACCTGGACGAGCTGGTCCGGTTCAAACAATCCCTGCCGTCGTTGATGCGTTACATCGGGGCCTGAACCCGGCTATTCCAGCTGGATCACGTAGCTGCCAGCCGCTTTGTCGTGCAGCGCCTGCTGGGCCGGATTGTTCAGGGCGAAGAACCAGCCGATCACGAACGCCCAGACCAGCGTCCGCACGGCGCCGTTTTTAAGGCCGATGGGATTGCCCTGTTTATCGATCACGGCCAAGTTCAGCAGCCGCTTGCCGATGGAGCGGCCCAGCACGCCGTTTGTGAAGGTGAGGTACATGAAGGGGAGGAGCACGGCGCCGAGCAGGCTCATCAGCAGCGGGAAGAAACCCTCCTCCTCGCCGGCGCTCAGACCCAGCGCGACGCTGCCCAGCAGGCTGAGCAGCCCGGTGATGACCAGATCGATGATCACGGCGATCACCCGCTTCATCGGCGTGGCGGGCTGGAAGCTGGCCAGCGCGTCGGTGCCGCCCATCCGCACCTTGTCGCGCGCCATCTTGAAGGAGTTTCGGAAATAGGGGACCGCACCCAGTTCGGCCCACTTGGCTTCGCCTTTCCGGATCAGATCGGTGGCCAGGACGCTGCCGCCCAGGATCCACTCCTCGATGGTCCGCATGTCCAGGTTTTCGTAGATCTCGTCACCGATCTTCACCGACCAAACCTTGTCGTCCCAGGCCGAGGTCAGGCCGTCGCCCGGCTCTTTTGCGTCCACTTTGGCGCCGGCGGGCGCCTGGCCCGCTGCGGCGGCGGTCGGACCGGATCCGGCCGGCGCCTCCGCCTCGGGCGGCGCGTACGCAGTGGCGGGCTTCTCGTCGGGCAGGTCCTTGAGCCGGATTTCAATCCGGGATTCGGACGGAACCTCCAGCTCGCCGGCCGAGCTGAACGCGGCATCGGCGGGCATGAGTTCCATGAAGCAGTTGGGGCAGACTTTCTCGCCGCCCACCTCGGTGCCGCACGACGGGCAGACCGCTTTCTGGGCCTGGGGCTTGGTCTGAAAGACGTCGGCGATGATGTCGGCGGAGTTGAGGATGTCCGACACGGACTCCTTCGGTTCATTGTCGAGCACCGCCGGACCCTGCGGCGCGGCGGCCTTGGCGGCGGCCGCCTTGTCCGGGGTGATCTCCTTGAAGAAATCGTCGTCCAAATCGATGGCTGGTGCGGCGTCGGCCGACGCCGGCGACCCGATGATGGCGGCGAGCGCGTCTTCCATCGGCGGCCGGTCGGCGGCGGCCGGCTCGGCCGGGGCTGGAACGGCTGGAGCGGCTGTCGTCGGTCCGAGAATGCCCTCCAGGTCGAGTTCCAGCCCGTCCGACTGGGCCATTCCGGCGGGCTGGCCCTGGCCTCGGAATTCGCCGGTGCCGCCCAGGAGCAGATCCCCCTGCTGGGGCATGAGGTTGGTGCCGGTGGCCGAGAGGTAGCGCGACAGCTGCATGTCGATCTCCGGCGGCCGCTGCACCTGAAACTGATGGCTGCAGGTGGGGCATTTGGTGCGGACGGCATTGACCGGCAGCTTGCCCACTTCGATCCAGATGAATTTTTTGCACCCGTCGCAGCGGATGGGCACCTTGTCGCGGACCATACAGAAGTAGGCGGCGATGTAGGCCGGCACGGCGAACGCGTCCAGGCAGTGGATCTGCTTGCCGTGCAGGAAGCGGTACGTCTCCTCGCTCATGCCGACGATCCGGCCGTTGGCGATCAGTTCGGTCACCACGTGCCGGACATTCTGGTCGATGTTGCGGCTGGGGAATCGGAATTCGTTGGCGGAGAGGGAGGAGAACGGTGCGCGGACAATCATGGGAAAACCGACGACGCCCAGGTCGATGTAGCGCTCGCCCGTCTCGAACTCGCCGCGGGCGTAGGCGGCGATGAAGTTGATGTTGGCATAGGGAAGATCGAACATCCGGTCCACCCGGATGTCCTTGGCGCGCGGGCTGATCCACTTGGCGTAGTGGTTCTTCACCTCCGGGCCCGTGGGCGCGGGGTGTGGCTTGACGATGTAGATCTTGTCCATCAGGCGCTCAAGGCTCATAGGCGGTCCTCTGGAAAATTTGGAAAAATTATAACAAATCCGTCCGGCCGGGACAACTGCGCCGACCGGCGCACGTCACAGTTCCTTTTTGTCGAAGTGCAGGCGGCGCGTGGGGGTTGACGGAGCCGGCGGAGACAAGCGCCGGTTGCGGCGCCGATGGATGAGGAAAAAGGGTAGGGCGACAAGCAGCCCCGCCGCGAGCCCGATCCCCAGCGGCACCGGCTGGAAGTACTCGAACAAGGTGCGCTCCACGGTGGGGTAGGGGATGAGGAGTGGCAGGTCGAACAGGGGGAGCGGCTCCGATTCGATGGCCGAGTGGAAGCGGAACACGAGGTCGGCGTCCTGGCCGGCCTGGGGAACGATCTCCCACACCCACAGATCGGTGTTGTCGCGCTCGGGTGACTGGATCTGGCGGAGTTCGAGCCGGTCGGTCCGGTTTTCCAGCGTGAAGGCGAGCTGGGGAAAATCCTTCAATGATTTCAGGAGCAGGGCCAAATCGGGGTCCTGCCGGGCATCCAGCTCCCGGGCCGGGCGCATCGCGGCCGCCAGGGTGAGGCGCTGCGGCCGGCCGGCCGCCAGCGTCGCGGGCGCCGTGATCTCGATGGCGCCCAGCGGCAGCTCCTTGAGCCGGACGTCCACCCGGTAAGTCTGCCGGTCGGCCTGCCGCTTGCGGTTCACCCGGAAACTCAGCACCTGCCGCGACAGAAGCTTGGACTGGATCACGTTCTTGTCGTGCTGCAGCTGGAACATTTCCCGGGCCAGGTCCTTGTCCTTGGTGGCCAGGATCTCGAGCTGGCGGGCCAGAGTCTGCTTTTCGGCCTGCGTGGCGGCCAGATTTCGGGTCAGCTCCGCCTGGGTGTTCTCAAGCCGCGCGATGGCGGCCTCCATCTCCTGGACGCGGGCTTGGTAAGCCCGGTTGCCGGCGGAAAGCTGTGTGTAGGCGCCGGCCAGCGTGTCGAGGAGTTCGGCGGCCGGCGTCGCCGGTGCCGACTGCAGCCCGGCCTCGGTGCAGGCGGCCCGGATGGCCCGTTCCAGCGTCTGCGCCTCCCCGTCGGTTCGGGCCAGCTGTTTTTTCAGCTCGGCTTCGGTGTTTTGCAGCAGGCGGATCCGCTCGCGCAGGTCCTTGCCGGCTGAATCGAGGACGGTTTTCTCCTGCTGCATGGCGTTGAGCTTGGACTGCACGGCGTTCTTGTCCCGCTCCAGGGCCGCCAGCCGCCCGGACAGCTCCTCGACGCGGGCGCCGGCGGACTGGAGATCGCGCCACAGCGCCTTGCCCACCGGGTTGGCGCGGGTGACGATCTCGTGCACGCCCTGATCGGGCATGTCGGCGGTCCGGGCTTCCACCTCGACGAATCCGGCATACCGGTCCTCGATGTATTCGCGCTTGGCCGACTCGATCTCGGTGTAGCTCAAACCGGTAGTGAAAAACTTGGCCAGCACCTGGTGGAACTCCTCGCCCGGGGGACGTTCATCCAGCGGCGCGGGGAACTGGTAGCGGATCTCGGCCTGCTGGCGCAGATCCAGGGAGGTGAGCTTGAGGCGCACCTCCCGGCCGCCGAAGTCGACGTCGGTGATCCGCACCTGTTGCCCCACGCCGAAGACGGTGGTCCCCTCGCCCTCGGAGGTCAGCCGGTAGCGGCTGCCAGAGACGAACACCTTAATGGTCCCCGCAGGGAGGGGGACTTTCAGGAACAGGGTCTTGTTCTGATATCGCTGGACATAGGTTGATTTCCAGGCCGTGGCGGACTGGGCGGTGACCGAACCCGCCGCAGTCAGCCCGATCAGCAGGGCAACCGGTGCGCGGAGCAGATGGATAGCGTTCACTCGGGGCATTGTATCAAATGGCTTGGGGGATGTTAATGGAAATGATACAATCCGCGGTCGGAAAAGCTTGAAGCATCAAGGTGATGAGATGAACGCGAATCCGCAATCAACCCCTGCTGTCCGGCTGGTGTCCCGGGCGGAGTTCCCCAGCCGGTACGGCAATTTCGAAATCTACGGCTTCGAGCATCTGCCCACGGGTGAGCCGTTCGTGGTGCTGGCGCGCGGACCGCTCGATGGTGAGACGGTGCCGCTGCTCCGCATCCACTCGCAGTGCCTCACCGGCGACGCGCTGGGCTCCCGTCGTTGTGACTGCGGCTACCAGCTCCGGACGGCGCTGCGCCTCATCCAGGAATCCGGCTGCGGTCTGCTGATCTACCAGCTCCAGGAGGGCCGCGGGATCGGGATCCTGAACAAACTGAGGAGCTACCAGCTCCAGGACAAGGGCGCCGACACGGTGGAGGCCAACGAGATGCTCGGTTTCGAGGCCGATCTGCGTGAATACGCGGCCTGCGGCGGGATCCTGCACAGCCTAGGGGTGGGCCGGGTGCGGCTGCTCTCCAACAATCCGTCGAAAATCCGCGCGCTGGAGGCCGCGGGGATCCGCGTCACAGATCGCATCCCGCTGGAGATGCCCCCCGACGAACTTTCCAGCCATTACCTCAAGGCCAAAAAAGACAAGCTGGGTCACCTGCTGGACCAGGTGTGAGGCGGAACGTTCCCGCGGCCGGGATCGCCTGCCCGCACCGGCCCACGAGCCGCCGGCTGCCGGGGCTCAGCGCGGGCGCGGGTGGCAGACGAACGCCTTGGGCAGCACCTCGCAACGCCTGAGCTTATAGGGTAGGGGAAAGTCTTCTCCGGGCGGCATGGGAGGGCGGTTGAGCCGGCCGGCCTGATTGGCCAGCACCGCCGCCAGGCTGTCGGGCACGGTCACGCCGTCCACTCTGAGCTTTTCCAACCGGTAGCGGCCCACCCCGTTGTCGGAGCGGAAATGGATCTGCGCCTCGTAGCGGTGCTCGCCCGACAGGATCCAGACGAAGGCCCGGTGCAGTGGGGATTCCAGCTTGATCTTCGCCCGCGCCAGATCGGCGATCACCTGGGCGTGTACGCGGTCCTTGTCCAGCCGGACCCGGATCTCGCGGGCCGCGGAGTAGAACAGCTCGTCCCGGTGCACCTCGATGTAGGCGTTGACTTCGTCCTCCGAAACACGGAGCGACGCCGGGGGCCGGCTCGATTTGAGCTGGATGAGCTTGGCTTCGCAGCGGCCGGCCAGCGTCCGGAGGTCGGGTCGGGCCGGGGTGGCGGCGAGGAGCACGACGCCGAGGCTCAGCAGCAGGACCGCCGCCGCGCCCGTCCGCCCCGCCGGTCTCAAAGCTCGCCCTCGAGCATGAAGTAGAGTTCGCGGGATTCCTCGAGTTCCTTCAGCGTGCGCGACATGTTCTGGATGAACTCGTCGCGGGGCATGGCCCGGTCTACGGTTTCGCCGCTCAGCGACTGGAGCGACACCACCCTGATCTTCCGCTTCAGGATGAAGCTGACGAGCTTCAGGGCGTCCAGAGAGATGGGTACGTACAGGTTACCATTGATGCAGTTGACCACCTCGCGGGCCACGCTGTCCTCGACGGACGAGATCTTCTGCAGCTCCCGGATGACCATCTTGCGGTAAGTGGAGAAGAAGGTCTGGTATTCGACCTTCAGCCGCTCGACGGTGTCGATGATCCGGTTGATCAACGCCTCCACGTTGGTGGAGGAGTTGATCCGGAAGCCGCACAGGCAGCGGGGGGACCGCTCCAGAACTTCCGCAGTGGGGAAATCGCACTCCCGCTCCTGGAGCATGGCCATCATCCGGTACAGCGACTTGACGCTGTAGGAGTTGATCGTGATCACGCGGGCGAGCTTCGGCAGGTTCTTCCACCACTCGGTTTTCATGAGGAGCGCCAGCTCGCTCGAGTTGGTGAGGCTGTCGAGGTGCCGGTCATGGACCGACAGGTAGTGCTGCCGATAGGCCTGTTTGAAGAGCTGGAACTTCTCCTGGTAGTAGGTGCGCCGCCCTGCGTCGATGAGCTTGGTGGGCCGCTCGAAGAAATTGGACAGCTCCAGGCGGAGGTTCTCAATCGACTGGTCGTTGGTCTTGTCGGAGGTCAGGATGTAGCTCTTTGTCTCCTGGAAGGCCGTCATCCATTGTAGGAATTCGCGGATGTTGCTGATTTCCTTGAGCACCGATTGGAACGCTTTCAGGTTGTTGGAGAAGGTGCGGGCCAGCACAGCCAGGCCGTCGTCCAGGTTGTACTGCTGGTTGACGATGTTCTCGACGATGTTCTCGATGGCCTTGGCGTTGCGGTGGCATGACTGCAGCTCCCGCCACAGCAGGGTGGTGACCATCTCGTTGGGGATCTGCTGCAGCATCTGCTCCAGCGAGTTGCACCGCTCGAAATCGAGCCATTCCGGGAGCAGGTTTTTGAGATGCTTGCGCGACTGGGTGATGCCGCCCGTAGCTTCGATCTGGGTGTTGCACAGGGTGTAGCCCCACTGGAGCAGTTCCGGCAGGGGAAGCACTTTTTCCTCGATGGCCTGGACCGAGTCGAAGTAGGTCAGGTCGAACTCGCCCGACAGGCTCATACGGTTGAGCACGTCGAGGTCGGCCTTGTTGCTTTGGAAGATTTTGATTTTGCCCGCCGCCACTAGGGCGATGAGGATGATGTCCACCAGCGACTGGTTCAGGCCGTAGGGCGAGTTGGCGAACGACTTGTAGAAGAAGGCCAGCGGGAAAGTGATCTGCGGGTACGATCCGATCAGGAAGATGACCTCGGCGATGAACTGGGATTCAAGGAAATTGTCGGATTCCGGTTCGAAGCGGTAGGTGTTGCCCGCCTTCTTGACCAGATGGAGGGGGAGGAGAACCTTCTCGGCGAACTCGCGGCTCTCCGGCCGGTCGATGTCCTTGCGGAGGAAGATCTCCGCCGCCTGGGACCGGCTCTTCTCGGCGGCGTCCACAAGTTCGAACTTGGGGTGCAGGGGGAAGTATTCATCGTAGACTTCCACCAGCAACTGCTTCAGGAACTGGTGCAGCTGATCCGGCTCCGGGCAACCGTCGGCCAGGCACTGGGACGTCTGGTTGTAGTGCAGGATGCCGTCGGCAAAATATTTTTTCTGCAGGATGACGCGGAGTTCCTCGTCGACCGCGCGGAGGCGGTTCTGGTATTCCTCCTCCATGTCGAAAAAGCGGTAGCGGTGCTCTTCCGACGACAGGACGGCGGCCACTGCGAAGCGCTGGATCTCTCCGGGAGTCAGCTGGCCCGGCTGGAGGATCAGCAGCTGGGGGTACTGGCTGACCAGCTCCCGGATGGTCTTCAGCGGCCATTTCTCGTGGTGCGGCGACAGGATCCAGAGCTGCCAGTCGTACATCTTGGCCGCGCCGTAGGCGGTGCCGGAATCGGCCGGGCCGTGCGGCTTGGGCAGGCCTTCGGGGAACGTGTCGCACCAGTCCTCGGTGTCGGTCTTGTCGGCCAGTTCCTGGAGCAGCGACTGGCTGCGGAGCTTGAGGGGCGTCACGTGGAGCTGCTCGTACCGATCGGCCCAGCCGGCGATGCCGCGGCGTGTGGTGCCCCGCCAGGTGATGGCGAGCGGCTCGCTGGAAACCGGCTGGGTGTAGTTCTCCCGGGTGAGGTTCATGCCGGGCAGCACCTGGATCGCCTTCTGGTAGATCAGACGTTGGATCTTCTCGTCCAGACCGGCGTCCTCCTTGAGCACCTCTTGGATGACGTAATCGAGGGACGTGTGGTCGAGGGTGACCAGCTGGAACTCCAGACCCTCCTCCTGCTGGATTTTGCGCAGGCATTGGGGCGCCTGTTCCTCGAAGAAGAGCAGGATCTGGGCGATATCGTCGGGGGTGACGGGCTTGTTCTGGTAGTCGGACAGCAGGAGCGCGTCGATCACGTTCTCGATGGTGGGACGGCACTCCTCGGTGATGCTCAGCAGGAAGACGGCCTTGAGCACCAGGCGGGCGAGCAGCCGCTGGCCCACGGGCAGGTTGGGGATGGTGTCCTTCTGGATGGTCTCGAACGATTGCAGGGCGATCTGCAGCTCGGGCACCTTCTTGAACTCGTGGTACAGCAGGTCGAACACCAGATCGATGGTGGCCAGGGCCGAGCAACGGTATCCCAGGATTTTGTTGGCCGTGGAGTAGATGAACGGGAGCAGGGAAAAGTTCTTGATGTAGCGGTGCAGGTAGAAGCTGACCTGGAACACCACCGGATGGACCGGGTAGAGGTCCAGGAAGAGCGCCGGGTCATGGCGGAAGTAGGGCACGGTCTTCGTCAGGTGGTTGTAAATCTCCAGCAGCTGCCGCCGCTGCAGGTCGGTCTTGATGATGATGTTGCGGTTGGCCAGGTCCAGGACGTTGCGCTTGGTGATGTGCTGGATGATGAACGCGCCCGGCAGCTGGTACTCGACGATCTTCTGGTGGATGTTCTGGTAGCGGGAGTTGAACGCGGGCGGGTTGAGCAGGTGGTCGAAGAACGTCGCCACCATGAACACCGGGTACATGCTGGTGGCCAGGGCGATGGTCAGCACGAATTCCAAATCGCCCGTGATCCGGGTCACGTTGCGGTAGGCGAGAAGCTTTTCGGAGATGTCGTCCAGGAGAATCAGCATCTCCTGGCCCTCGGGGATGAAGTCGCAGATGAACCGGATCTGCTCGTCGGAGTCCTCCAGCTCCAGCCAGTGTTCCATGGGCGGCAGTTCGTCGTGGCACACTTTTCGGTAGCTCTCGGCGAAAGCCCGGTAGAACAGCTCCTTGAGGGACTCCTCCTGACTGGGCTGGCAGTGGATTTCGACGACGAAGTGCTTCCGGTTCAGCCGGGCGATGGCCTGCTGGATCGCCGGGCTCTGGATCAGGCGCCCCGCGTCCGGCTGCTGCAGCACCTCCCGAATCACCGCCAGCGAGTGGGTTTTCCCCACGCCGCGGTCGCCGGACAGGATGAACGACCGGCGCTCCGTCCCGGGCTCCTTGGCCAGTTCCTGGAACAGCGTGATGAAGTTGTGGATGGATTCGTCGGTGAAGATGTAGGACTGGATGATGTTTTCCTGCGACAGCCCCTCGAGCGAGTACACGCCGTCGTAAGGCTTCAGGGTGATGAAGTCACGGATCTTCTTTCCCTCGATGGAATCGAGCGCTGGTTTGTCCATAAAACATAATTGTATCAACTTAATGCGTTGAAAGGCAAGTTTCTCGGGGTTCGGTGCCGGCGACGAACCAGCTTGTCTCAGGCGACGGACAGCCGGCTCGGGCCAGACGCCCCGAGACGGGGCACACCGTGCCCGCCGTCAACCCGGGGGGAGGCTCCGGGGCCAGTGGGGCGACCGGGTACATGTCGCCGGCCCGGCTGAGGAATTCCGTGAAGATGAACAGGGCGCTTTCGCCGCCGCTGAGCGGGAACTCGCGGCGGTCGTCATAGCCCATCCAGGCGCAGCCGATGAGGTTGCCGGTCAGGCCCACGAACCATCCGTCCCGGGCCGTGCCGGTCTTGGCGGCCATGGGCCAGGTGATGCCCTGCCGGCCGATGTTCTGAGCGGTGCCGCGGGCCACGGCCGCCTGCATCATGTCGAGGACGATGAAGGCCGATTCCGGGCTGAAAACCGCCGGTCCGCCGGCCGGACGGGCCGCGGTGCCGGTGCGCCAGGGGCTGGGCGGCAGCCGGCGTCCGCCGTTGAGGAACACGGTGTACGCGGCGGCCACCTCCAGCGGCGAGACGTCCACCGTACCGAGGGCGGTGGACGGGTAGGGGACGGCGCGGCCGGAGAAGCCGAGCCGATTGACCGCTTCCGCCACCTGCGGGAAGCCGCCCTGCTGGGCGAAGAGGATCGTGGCCGCGTTGAGTGACTTGGCCAGCGCCGTCTTCATGGTCACCGCGCCGTGATACTGGTTGCGGTAATTGTGGGGCCGGTAGGCGCGGCCGCCGTAGCGGATGGTGCACGGCCGGTCCACCACGACGCTGGCGGCGGTGAGCACGGGGCCGGACGGCCGGCGGGCCAGGTCCAGCAACCGGGCGAAGATGAACGGTTTGATGACGGAGCCGGCCTGGCGGCGCGCCGATGCGGCCCGGTTGAAGGCGGACGCGGTGTATTCGAGACCGCCGGTCATGGCCAGGATCTCCCCGCTGGCGGCGTCCAGTACCACGAACGCCGCCTGGAAGGAGTCCGCCGGCTCGTCGGGGTACTTGCCCCGCAGGACGGCGCGGACCCGGTTGGATCCTTCCGTCAGAGCCGTCTCGGCGACCTGCTGCAGCTCCAGGTTGAGGGACGTCATCACCACCGGGGCGGTCCCGTCCGGCGCCGGGACGGGGGCGGATCGGGCGGCCAGGTAATCCAGAAAATAGGGTGCCTTGACCGCGCCGAGCAGGGTGGTGTTGGCGGTGGGCAGCTGCCGGGCGGCCGCGGCGGCGCGCTCGGGACGCAGGATGAAACCGGCGTCCTCCATGGCCGCCAGCACCTGATCGCGCCGGCGGCGGGCTGCCTCCGGGTGGCGGAGGGGCTGGGTCTGGTTGGGCGAGCGGATCAGGCCGGCCAGGAGCGCGCATTCGGCCAGATCCAGGTTCCGGACGCTCTTGCTGCAGTACAGTTCGGCCGCTTCGGCCAGGCCGTACACCGAGAACGAGGCGCACTGGCCGAGGTACACGTCGTTGGCGTAAATTTCGAACAACTGCTCCTTGGACAGCCGCGTCTCCAGGATCAGGGCGATCATCGCCTCGGAAAACTTGCGGTTGACCGTCCGCTCCGTCGTCAGGAACAGGTTTTTAGACAACTGCTGGGAAATGGTACTGCCGCCCTCCCGGATGCCGCCGGCCTGGGCGTTCCGGAAGAATGCGCGCAGGATGCCCTGCCAGTCGATGCCGCCGTGCGTGAAGAAGTGCTGGTCCTCGGCTGCGAGGACCGCGTAGACCAGGTTCTGGGGCAGCTCGCCGAACGGCACCCGCGCCCGGCGCCGGCCGGCCTGCTGGGCGGCCAGCACCGCCGGCCGGATGTGAAACACCGGCAGAGGCGCGCCGGCGGCCGGGACGATCCGGGCGATCCGATCCTCCGCGAACTCCACCCGCACGGGAACCGGCGGTGTCGGCTGCAGATCCGCCCAGTCGCGCTCGTTGGCGATGGTGACGGAGCGTCCGTCCATGGCCACGGTGAACACCGGCGGTCGGTCCAGCCGGGACGACCGAAGGTACCCCCGGCGGTAAAGCAGGTTGGCCAAGGCCGACGCCGTGAGCCGCTGACCGGGAAAGAGCCGAGTGGGCGCGCTGTAGACGGTGGGGGTCCGATCCCACGGCCGGACGAGCAGCGCCTTGTCCACAAGGCGGGCATAATGGCTGTACAGATAGAGGCCGGCGCCCGCCGCCACGATCGCAGCCGCCAGCGCCAGCAGGAAGGCGTACTTGATCAGGCGGTGCGGCTGGATCTTCAGAATGATGCGCATGGCCCATCCTTGGACGACTCGTCGGTCGGGCGGCGACCGCGGCGGCTGCGGAAGAATTCCTGCAGCAACTCCCGGCACGCGTCGGCCAAGATCCCGCCCGCCACGGCCAGATCGTGGTTGAAAAGTCCCGGGCGACCCAGGTCCAGCCGGGAGCCGAGCGCCCCCCAGCGGGGATCGGCGCAGCCGTAGATCACCCGATGCAGGCGGGCCTGCACGCACGCGCCCACGCACATGGCGCACGGTTCCAGCGTCACCGCCAGCTCGCACCGGGTCAGGCGATGGTTGCCCACCGCGGCGGCGGCACGGCGGATGGCCAGAATTTCGGCGTGAGCGGTGGGATCGCCGAGTTGGATGGTCCGGTTGTGGTCGGCGGCGATGACCCGGCCGTCGAGCGCGACAACGCAGCCCACGGGGACCTCGCCCTCCCGGGCGGCCGCTTGCGCCTCGGCCAGGGCGGCCGCCATCCACTCAGAACAACCGCTTTTGGATCTCGGCAATGATCTCATCCTCTGAACCCTTGCCGCGCGGGGAGGCGGCCAGGTCGATTTCCTTGCGTTCCAGCTTCTTGAGTATGGATCCGGCCCGCTCCAGCACCGCCGGCGGCATGCCCGCCAGCCGGGCCACCTCGATCCCGTAGCTGCGGCTGCCGGTGCCCGGGACCACCTTGCGCAGGAACACGATCTCGCCCATCCCCTCCTTGACCGTGACACAGTAATTCTGGATGCCCGGGTAGAGGGCGGCCAGGCGGGTGATCTCGTGGTAGTGGGTGGCGAACAGCGTCCGGGCCCGGTGGGCGGGCGTGTTGTGCAGGTACTCGGCCACGGCCCAGGCGATGGACAGCCCGTCGAAGGTGGCGGTGCCCCGGCCCACCTCGTCGAGCAGGATCAGGCTGCGCGGCGTGCAGGTGTGCAGGATGCCGGCGGTCTCCACCATTTCCACCATGAAGGTGGATCGCCCGCGGGCCAGGTTGTCGGAGGCGCCCACGCGGGTGAAAATCTGATCCACCAGGCCGATTCGGGCGGACTCGGCGGGGACGAACGAGCCCATCTGGGCCAGGATGGCGATGAGTGCGGTCTGGCGCAGGTACGTGCTCTTGCCCCCCATGTTGGGCCCGGTGAGGATCACCAGCTGGTGGTCGGCGTCGTTGAGCAGGCAGTCGTTGGGGATGAAGGCGGGTTCGATGTGCTCGATCACGGGATGGCGGCCGCCGGAGATCTGGATGACGGTCGAGTCGTCCACCAGCGGCCGCTGGTAGCGGTGGCGCACCGCCGCTTCGGCCAGCGAGGCCAGCACGTCCACCAACGCGATCACCTGGGCCGACGCCTTGATCCGGGGGAACTGCTCCATCAGGCGCTGCCGGATGTCCGCGTACAGCTCCCGCTCCAGCCGGACGATCCGCTCCTCGGCGGAGAGCACCTTCTCCTCGTACTCCTTCAACTCTTCGGTGATGAAGCGCTCGGCGTTGGCCAGGGTCTGCTTGCGGATGTACGCGGCCGGCACCGCCGCCAGGTTGGCCCGAGTGACTTCGATGTAGTAGCCGAAGACGCGGTTGTAGCCCACCTTCAGGGTGCCGATGCCGGTGCGCTCCCGCTCCTGGGCTTCCAACCGGGCGATGAAGTGCTTGCCGCCGCGCGAGATCTCGCGCAGCTCGTCCAGCTCGGCCGAGTAGCCCGACTGGATCACGCCCCCCTCGTTGATGGTCGGGGGCGGGTTGTCGTGGATGGCGCGCTGCAGCAGGTCGTGGACATCGGCCAGCGGATCGAACCGTCCGACGGCGTCCCGGAACACGGGGCTCTGGAGCTGCGCGGCGAGCTCGCGGAACAGCGGAAACTGACCCAGCGAGGCGCGCAACGCCAGCAGGTCCCGCGGCCGGGCGATGCCGGCCGAAATCTTGGACAGCAGGCGCTCCACATCCTGGATCTCGCCGAGGCATGCCTGCAGGCGCTGCCGGAGGTGGTACCCGCCTGCCAGCTCGGCGACGCCGCCCTGGCGCGCCGCGATGTGCGCCGGATCCATCAGCGGCCGCAGGATCCAGTTCCTGAGCATCCGCCCGCCCATGTTCGTACCGGTGAAGTCCAGCGTGTGCAGCAGGGTGTGCTTCGTGCCGCCGTCGAGGGCGCGGACCAGCTCCAGGTTGGTGACGCTCTCGGTGTCCAGCTTGAGGAAGTCCGCCGCTTCAAAATACTGGAAGGCGAGCAGGTGTTCCATGGGCAGCTTGTTGGCGTCCTGGACGTAGTGCAGCAGGACGCCGGCGGCGCTCACGGCCAGTTCCTTGCCGGCGAGGCCGAACCCGTCGAGGGCGGCCGCGCGAAAGCTGTCGAGGAACACCCGCTGGGCGAACTCGATGTGGAAGAGCCAGTCGTCCTGTTCACTCAGGGCCGACCGGTCCAGGATGGCGCCGAACGTTTCGGTTTGGAAGAGGGGCGCATTGGCCTTGGGAAACAGGATTTCGGAGGGCTGGAAGTGGTTGAGCTCCACCACGAGCCGGGCGGCCGTCTCGCCGTCGGTCTGCTGGGTGACCAGCAGGTCGCCGGTGCTCACGTCGAGGAAGGCGGCGCCGAAGCCGTCGCCGCGCTGGAAGACGCAGGCGATGAAATTGTTGTCCTTCGGCTCCAGCATCACGTCTTCGGTGACGGTGCCGGGCGTGATGATCCGGGTGACCTCCCGCTTGACCAGCTTGCCCGGACGGGGTTCCTCGAGCTGGTCGCAGATGGCCACCTTGTACCCCTTCTTGATGAGGCGGGCGACGTAGCCGTCCACGGCATGGTGAGGCACGCCGCACATGGGGATGGGCTGGCCGTGCTTGTCCTTGTTGCGGGAGGTGAGGGTGATTTCGAGCTCCCGGGCGGCGACGACGGCATCCTCGAAGAACATCTCGTAGAAGTCGCCCAAGCGGAACAGGATGATCTTGCCGGGCAGCTTCCGCTTGACGTCGTGGTACTGGCGCATCATCGGGGTCAGGTTGTCGGTCATCGCCGGGCGCTCCTGGTTTGCGACTCGCTATTGTACCAGAGCCCCATGACGAGGGGATGGTCGATTTTTCCGGACCGTGGATTCGTTCCGTCACCGGGGTGGTCGCGCGCGGCGGACACCGGTCGGCCCCCGAGTTCCGAAATCCCTGTGGACGGGCGCGGAAAGGAGTCTAAAAAAATTTTAATTTCGTGAATTTTTTTCTTGGGTTTTCGATCGGAATGTGTATAATTCCACCGGCGCAGACCCCACGAGGGCACGCCAGACCATTTTTGTGACGTCCGCGTCAGCTATCAGCCGCCGTGGCCTCACGCACAGGAGAAGTGACATGAAGATCTACGTGGGTAACCTGAGCTACTCGACCAACGAAGACCGGCTCCGCGAAAAGTTCGCGGCGTTCGGCGACGTGGAAGAAGTGGCCATCCCCACCGACCGGGACTCCGGTCGCCCCCGCGGGTTCGGCTTTGTGACCATGCCGAACAATGAACAGGCCATGGCCGCGATCCAGGCTCTGAACGGAACCGACCTCGACGGTCGCCCCATCAAGGTGAACGAAGCGCAGCCCCGCCGGAATGATGCCGGTCCGCGGCCGCGGCGTTGGTAATCCCGCCGATACCTTCGAGCGTTAACCACCGCAACCGCTAATTCGAATCCGCCAGGGGGCGCAAGCCCCTTGGGCGGGTTTTTGCGTTTGTGCGGCCCCGGGCCGGCGGTTCTCGCCGGCCCGCCGCCTATTTCGGCGCCGGCACTCCGGCGGCGGCGGCGGCGTTCGACCGGGGGCCGGGCCTGTCTGCGTTGCAATTCGGGGACACGTCAGGTTGTCAGTCGGACCGGAGCCCTGCTCCGAACCCTATCCGTCCGGATGGACCGGGCGCCCGCGCCTCAAGTGAACGCCACGTTGCGCTCGAAATCGGCGGCGCTGGTGGCGGCGCTCTTGGCCGTCTCGAAGTCGATGATGTCGGCCCGGTACAGCTCCATCAGATGCTGGTCGAACGTCTGCATGCCGTACTGGTCGCGGCCGGTGGCGATGAAATCCTTGATGCTCCCCTCTTTGTCGGGATTCTCGATGAAATCCTTGATCGTCAGGGTGGTCCGCATGACCTCGAGCACCGCGATCCGGCCCACCTTGTCCTTGCGCCGGAGCAGCCGCTGGGAGATGACCGCGATGAGGGAGTCGGCCAGCCGGAGGCGGACGGTTTTCTGCTCGCTGAGCTCGAACACGCTGACGATGCGCTGGATGGTCTTGGGGGCGTCCATCGTGTGCAGGGTGCTCAGCACCAGGTGGCCGGTCTCGGCCGCCTTCAGGGCGATGTCGATGGTCTCCCGGTCGCGCATCTCGCCCACGAGAATGATGTCGGGATCCTGGCGCAGCGACGCCCGGAGCGCCTTGCCGAAGCTCTCGGTGTCAGAGCCCACCTCGCGCTGGATGATCGACGCCATGTTCTCGCGGTGCAGGTATTCCAGCGGGTCCTCGATGGTCACGATCTTGCACGGCTTGGACTGATTGATGTCGTTGATCATGGCTGCGAGCGTCGTGGACTTGCCGCTGCCGGTGATCCCCGTCACGAGCACGAGGCCGCGCTCCTCCCGGGCGATGGTGCGCACCACCTCGGGCAGCCCCAGCGTCTCGATGGTGGGCACGTTGAACGGGATCAGCCGCAGCACGATGGAGAAGGTGCCCCGCTGGCGGCAGATGTTGACCCGGAAGCGGGACACGCCCGGCAGGGAGTAGGAGCAATCGGTGTCCTTCAAGTCGAAGATGTAGCGATCCAGATCGTCCGGGTGGACCAGGCTGGTGATGCTGAGGATGTGACGGGCGATGGCCTCGGTGTCGGCCGGTTTGAGCGCCGGCAGCTGCTTGATGGGAACCACGTGGCCGTGGATGCGGTACTTCCACGGCGATCCAACGCAGAGATGAACGTCCGAGGCCTCCACTTCCAGCGCTTTCTTCAGGACAGCCTTGAACACTTGCACGACGTCTTCCATCGGCGCACCCACAATTCGGCAATGAAAACGTGTTGTGCCTATGATAGAATAACGCCCCATCTGGAGGGAAGATTTTTAGGAGGCGGCGGTTGCGTTTCGAACTCACTGACGACCAGGAACTGATCCGGAACACCGTTCGCGATTTCGCCGAGCACGAAGTCCGCCCCGGCGCGGCGGCGCGTGACCGCGACAGCGAATTTCCCGCCGACCTGCTGAAGCAGCTCGGCGGCATGGGCCTCATGGGCGCGGTGATTCCGGCCGAATACGGCGGGGCCGACATCGACCCGATCGCCTACGCCCTGGTCATCGAGGAGCTGGCGCGGGTTGACGCATCCCTGGCGGTCACGGTGGCGGTGCACAACTCGGTGGGCGCCTATCCCATCGTGCGGTGGGGCACCGACGAGCAAAAGCGCCGGTACCTGCCGCCCATGGCCACCGGCGAGGCGCTGGGCGCCTTCGCCCTGACCGAGCCGCAGGCCGGCTCGGACGCCGCCAACCTCAAGTGCCGCGCCGTCCGCGACGGCGACCGATACATTGTCAACGGGGTCAAGGCGTGGTGCACCAACGGTCCGGTGGCCCATACCATCGTCCTCATGGCCGTGACCGACCCCGGCCTTGGCTCCAAGGGCATCAGCGCCTTCATCCTGGAGGCCGGCACCCCGGGATTCCAGTCCGGCACCGTCGAGGACAAGATGGGGCTCCGCTCCTCGAAGACCTCCGAGCTGGTGCTGGACAACTGCGCCATTCCCGCAGCCAACCGCCTCGGGAACGAGGGCGACGGCCTCAAGGTGGCGCTCTCGGTGCTCTGCGCGTCGCGCACCGGCATCGGCGCCCAGGCCGTGGGCATCGCCCAGGGTGCCTTTGAGGAGGCGCTGCGCTACGCCAAGGTCCGCGAGGCCTTCGGCCAGCCGCTGGCTGGTTTTCAGGCGACCCAGTTCAAGCTGGCCGACATGGCCACGCGGATCGAGGCCGCCCGGCTGCTGGTGCTGTACGCCGCCAGCCGCAAGGGGGACGTGGACCGCCGGATCTTCCGGTACAGCAGCATGTGCAAGCTGTTCGCCTCCGAGATGGCCAACGAGGTTGTGGCCCAGGCCGTCCAGATCCACGGCGGCTACGGGTTTTCCCGCGAATACCCGGTGGAGCGGTTCTACCGCGATGCCCGCGTGACCACCATCTACGAGGGGACCAGCGAGATCCAGCGCCTCGTGATCGCCCGCGAGCTGCTGAAGGAGTAGGCGCGTGGACGTCTCCGGCTTTCTGGCCAACGCCAATTGGGGCCTGCTCCTGCTGGGCTACCCGGTGCTGCTGCTGGCGCTCACGGTGCACGAGTGCGCCCACGCCTGGACGGCGGACCGGATGGGCGACTCCACGGCGCGGCTGCTGGGGCGGGTGACGCTTAATCCGGTGGCCCACATGGACCTGTTCGGCACCGTGCTCTTCCCCATCATGGCGTTCCTGTACCAGATCCCGCTCATCGGTTGGGCCCGGCCGGTGCCGGTCAATCCGCTGCACCTGCAGCGCCCGTCGCGGGACAACATGCTGATCTCGCTCGCCGGCCCCCTGAGCAACCTGGGCCTGGCCGGCCTGCTGTTCCTCGTGTATGCGGTGCTGAAGCTGTCGGGGGCGGCCTACCGGCTGCCGGAGATGTTCGCCGACCCGCTGCTGATGTTTTTCGTCTACGGCGTCTACATCAACATGATGCTCATGGTGTTCAACCTGATCCCCGTGCCGCCGCTGGACGGCAGCCACATCGTGGAGCATTTCCTGCCGCCCTCGCTGAAGCCGGTGTACGAGCAGATCCAGCCGTTCGGCTTTTTCATCCTGATGCTGCTGTTCATCAGCGGCATTCTCCGCATCGTGATCAGCCCGGTCCTGCACCTGGTCGGGTTGCTGTTCGCTGTCGTGTAGCCATGGACGATCGAGACGACATGCCGCCCACCCTCATCGATCGCGGGGAGAACCTGCCGGAAGCCGGCGGGACGGCCGCGTCCGCTCCGGCGGTCGATCGCGTACCGATTCTGAATGATGACTCCCTCACGGGCGCGCCAGCGATAGAGACCGCCGGCACGGTGGAGCCTGCCGGTGCGGACGGCGGCGATCTTCCGGTGGAAGCCCGCAAACCGGTTCACCCCGATGTCACCGCTGATGGAGGGTTTCCGGCGTTCGCCGGCGTGGACCCCGCGATCGGCACCGGGGACGCGGCGGCTCCGGCCGTCATGGGGAGCGCGGTACCCGCTGCGGAGTCGTCGGAACCCGCAGCGCCCGCCATCGTGGCGGACGGCGCGCCCGCGGAGGAGCCGGACGCGGAGGTCCCGCCCGCCGCCAGCGACCGCGAGGCGTCCGCCGCGCCGGTCGGAGATGCCGTTGCCACGGCTGTCGCCGAAGGCGGAGCAAGCCGCGGCGAAACCGAGGATGCGGACCAGCCCGCGGCCGCCGGCGCGGCCGGCCAGACGGAAGCCGGTCCGGTCGTCCAGCCCACCATCATCGACCGGGGCGAAAGCCACGAGGTGCGGCTGGCCGACTTCGAAGGCCCGCTGGATCTGCTCCTGCACCTGATCCGCAAGGAGCAGGTGGACATCTACGACATTCCCATCGCCCTGATCACCAATCGCTACCTCGAGTACATCGAGCTGATGCAGGACCTCAACATCAACCTGGCCGGTGAATTTCTGGAGATGGCGGCCACGCTCATCTATATCAAGTCCCGGATGCTCCTCCCGCCCGAACCCGGCCCCGAGGGCGATGAGGCGGTTGCCG
Organism: Acidobacteriota bacterium; assembly: GCA_012517875.1. NCBI lineage: Bacteria > Pseudomonadati > Acidobacteriota > Acidobacteriota bacterium. The sequence goes on from JAAYUB010000021.1 coordinate 51,779, forward strand.
AGGACCCCCGCCAGGAACTGGTGGAACGCCTGCTGGAGTATGAGCAGTTCAAGAACGCCGCCCAGGTGCTGTATACCCGGGAGCAGATCGAAACGGGCGTGATGACCGCCGACCGCATTCGGGAGGTGGTTCCGCCCGAAGAGGAACTGCTCTCCGTGTCATTGTTCGACCTGATCGCGGCCTACAAGAACGTGCTCCGCCAGCTCGACGAACGGGCCGTTCTGGAGATGGAGCGGGAAAACGTCACGGTGGCGGAGAAAATCGCCCAGGTTCGGGAGATGCTCGAGCAGAAGAAAAAGCTGCGCTTCACCGATCTGGTGCGCCTCAGTCCGGCGCGTACCCACGTGGTGGTGCTGATGCTGGCCCTGCTCGAACTGGCCCGCATGCGCGACGTGCGCCTCCGCCAGGACGGGCTGTTTTCTGAAATCTGGATCATCCGAAAGGCGGCAGCGCATGAACCCAGTTGAACTGAGAGCGGCCATCGAGGCGATCCTGTTCGTCTCGGACGAGCCGGTGAGTATGGATCAGCTGCAGGTGGTGTTCCGCGGCACCGAGCCCGGGGCCATCGAGTCGGCCCTGAACGAACTTCAGCGCCGGTACGACGAGCCGGGTAGCGGCGTGATGTTGCGCTTCGTGGCGGGCGGCTGGCAGCTGGCGACGCGGTTGGAGTACCACGAGCAGGCACGACGTTTCCTCAAGGAGCGCCCGGCGTGCAAGTTGTCCATGGCTGCGCTGGAAACCCTGGCCATCGTGGCGTACCGGCAGCCCGTGACGGTGCCCGAAATCCTGCAGATCCGCGGGGTGAAATCCTCCGCGGTGATCAAGACACTACTGGAGAAGAAACTCATCATCGCCCGCGGCCGCAAGAAGGTGCTGGGCTCTCCCATGCAGTACGGGACCAGCCGGGAATTCCTGACCTATTTCGGCCTCGGCTCCCTGGAGGAGCTCCCCTCGTTGGAGGAGTTCGAGGACATCTTCGGCGACAAGGCCGACCATGTCCGCCAGAAGGATTTGTTCGATCTCAAGCTTGAGGGGATCCGGACCGTCGGCGCCGCGGTGGCGCCGGAGCCGGAGGAGGACCTGCTCCCCGGCTTCGATGCGGAGGGATGAGCGCATGGAGCGCGTCCAGAAGATCGTCGCCCGCTGTCTCGGCATGTCGCGGCGCAAGGCGGAGGAGCTGGTCCGCGCGGGCCGGGTGGCGGTGAACGGCCGGGTGGTGGCGCTTGGGGCGCAGGCCGACGGGGCCGCCGACCGCGTCACCGTGGACGGCAAGCTCCTCAAGGCCGAGCCGGCCAGGGTGTATCTGCTCCTGAACAAGCCGCGCAACTACCTGTGCACCGTGTCGGATCCCGGCGGCCGTCCCACGGTGCTGGACCTGGTGAAGTCGAAGATCCCGGTCTATCCCGTGGGCCGGCTCGACTTCGATTCCACCGGCCTGGTGATCCTAACCAACGACGGCGCGGTCGCGTACCGCATCCAGCGGGCCGGCACCCACTGCCCCAAGGTGTACCTGGTCAAGGTGGCGGGCACGCCCGACGAGGCCAAGCTGGACCGACTGCGCCGGGGGATCACCATCGACGGAGAACGCTTCGCCCCGTGCGAGATCGCCAAGACCCGCGAGAAGGCCCACTCCTATTCCTGGCTCAAGGTCACCCTGTTCGAGGGGCGGAACCGCCAGCTGCGCCGGATGTTCGAATTCATCCACCACCCGGTGTTCCAGCTCAAGCGCGTGGCCATCGGCTCCCTGACCGATGCCGGGCTCCCCGTGGGCTTTTACCGCCCCCTGACCGACGCGGAGGTCAGCCGCCTCCGGTCGCTGCCCGTGGCGGCCGGAAAGGGCCGGCCCCGTCCGAAATAGTTTTCGTGATTCTGGAAAATTTTAATACAATATGAACGTCCCCGGTGAGCCGGACCCAATCCATGCATCGTGGAGGCGCCATGTTGAAAGATGTCGTTCCCGCCCACATCTTCACCATCAAACCCTACCAGCCGGGCAAGCCCATCGCGGAGGTCAAGCGTGAGCTGCACCTCGACGACGTGATCAAGATGGCCTCGAACGAAAATCCGTTGGGCCCGTCGCCGCGGGCGGTGGAGGCCATCCGCCGGAGTCTCGACGACCTGAACTACTACCCGGAGGACAGCGGGTTCTACCTGCGCGAGAAGCTCAGTCAGAAACTGAAAGTCGGTCCCGAGATGCTGTGTCTGGGCAACGGCTCCTCCGAGATCATCGTCAACGTGGGCCGCGCCTTCCTGAAGCCCGGCGACGAGATCCTGACTTCGGAAAAGAGCTTCGTCATGTACTACCTGTGCGGGGCGTACATGGGGAACCCTGTGGTTCGGATCCCCGTCCGCGAGTACGGCTTCGATCTCGACGCCATGGCGGCGGCGCTGACACCCCAGACCCGGATTGTCTTCATCGCCAATCCCAACAATCCCACCGGGACCTATCTATCTGAATCCAGCCTCACCCGGTTTCTGGACAAGGTGCGGCCCGAGACGCTGGTGGTGCTCGACGAGGCCTATTTCGAGTACGTCGACGCACCCGACTACCCGGACGGTCTGAAGCTGCTGGCCCGGTACCCCAACCTGCTGGTGCTGCGCACGTTTTCCAAGATTTACGGCCTGGCGGGGATCCGCGTGGGCTACGGCGTGGGCGCACCCGAGCTGATCGATATCCTGAACCGGGTGAAGCTCGCGTTCAACGCCAACGCCCTGGGGCAGGAGGCGGCCGTCGCCGCCCTCGACGATGACGACTTCGTCGCCCGGTCGATCCAGAACAACCGGACCGGCCGCGACTTCCTGCAGGACGCCTTCCGGCGGCTGGATATGCCGTTCGTCCCCAGCGTGACCAATTTCATCATGGTCCTTCTCGCCATCCCCGGCGAGACGCTGTTTGACAAGATGCAGCGCCAGGGTGTGCTGGTCCGGCCGCTGCGCGGCTTCGGGGTCCCCGAGGCCGTCCGGATCACGGTGGGGCGGCCGGAGGAAAACGCGCGCTGCCTCGCCGTGTTCGAGGCCGCGATGAAGGAGCTGGGTTGCCTCGGAAAATGAAACGCCTCATTGTCGCCATCGATGGACCCTCCGGCTCGGGCAAGAGCACGCTGGGCAAGCGGCTGGCCCGCCGGCTCGGCTACCAGTACATCGACACCGGCGCCATGTACCGGGCGGTCGCTTGGCGGGCCCTCCAGGCGGGGATCGACCTGGACGATCCCGACTCGGTGGCGCGCATGGCCGGCGCCCTGCGGATCGAGCTGGAGCCGCGGCCCGACGGCGTGGGCGTCCGCGTGGACGGTCGGGACGTGACCGACGCGATCCGCACCCCCGAGGTGGCCCAGGGGGCGTCCAAGGTGTCGGCGATTCCGGCGGTGCGGCGGGTGCTGGTCCGAATCCAGCAGGAGCTGGGTCGGCGCGGCGGCATCGTCATGGATGGGCGCGATATCGGCACGGTGGTATTCAGCCATGCCGAGGTCAAGGTGTACCTCGATGCTTCGGAGGAGGAGCGGGCCCGCCGGCGCTGCGCCGAGGACGCCGCCCGCGGAGTGAGAACCGACATGGCCGCCACCCGGCAGGCGATCCGGGAGCGGGACCGGCGAGACAAGACCCGTGAGGATTCGCCGTTGCGGTGCGCCGACGACGCTTACTACCTGGACTCCACCGGTCTGACCATCGACGAGGTGCTGGACCGCATCGAGGCGCTGGTGGAGCAGCGGCGGGGGAACCCATGTTCACGGGATTGATCGAGGAAGTGGGCCGGGTGACGGCCGCGGGCGCCCATCAGCTGCAGCTCGCCGCGCCCGGCTGTGCGCCGCGGCTCCGCGTGGGCGACAGCCTGGCGGTCAGCGGCGTGTGCCTGACGGTGACGCGCACGCAGGGCGAGCGCGTTTGGGTGGATATCTCGACGGAGACGCTGTCCAAGACCAACCTGGGCCGGCTGGCGGCGGGGCAGGCAGTCAACCTGGAGACGGCGCTGACCCTGGAGCGGCCGCTGGGGGGCCACCTGCTCACGGGGCACGTGGACTGTGTGGGCCGCGTCCATGCGGTGGAAAAAGCCGCCGACTCCTGGATGCTGACGGTGGAGTACGGCGCCGGGTTCAGCCACCTGGTGGTGGCCCGCGGCGCCATCGCCGTGGACGGTGTCAGCCTCACCGTGGCGGAGCTGGCGGCGCGCGCCGTGCGCATCGCCCTGATCCCCCACACGATCCGGAACACCACCCTGGCCACCGCGGCGCCGGGGCAGGAAGTGAATCTCGAGTTCGACATCCTGGGCAAATATGTGGCCCGCTGGCTCGATGTGACCGGCGGCCGCCCCCCCGTTGAGCCGGACGGCTCCGGCGGCCTCACCATGGACCGACTGCGCGACCTGTTGTCCTGAGCGGGGCGGGAAGAATAAACAGTAAATAGTGAACGGTGAGGAGTGAAGAGATCGGAGATAGGAGTTGGGATCTCGCGCTCGTAATTCGTAATCGTGCTCGTAATCGTCATCGAGCCCAGGATCTCGTTCACCCCCGATCGATACTTGCCCGCCGTAGGCCGCGTCCGCCGGACGCGGCCCGCCACCTCGGCACGGTTGAGTGGTTCGCCCAAGGCTCAGCGTCTCATGGTGGCGAGGATCAATCGAAATCCCGCCACCTCCTGCCATGTGTAGCGGCGCCCGTCCGGCGGACGGGCGCTGCTTCGCCTGAGGCCGCGCCAGCGGCCGAGGCATGTAGCCCGGGCCGAGAGGCCCGGGTCGCCGGTTTTTTTTTTTTTTTTTTTTTTGAGAGACAGGGGAAGTCGCGCCAACGGCGGCGGGATCCACGCGCCGCGTTCGTGTTGGGTCTGGGAAGAACCTTTGCTGCGGGGCCGCTCGGGCCTTGCCTTCCCCCGCTCCTGTGGAGCTTTTTGCCCTCCCGCGCCCGTCGCCTTCCCGGATCTTTCGCTCCGGGGTCTACACCCCGCCGCCGCTGGCGCGGCGGGATCGTGCCGCGGGCCGCGTTCGGCGAAGGTGACAGACGGCGATGACGCGAGTATTGCGCGATCGTGCCGTGACCGAGCTCGCGGCCAGAGGCCGTGAGGACTGAAATCGTACTGTCGCTGGCGCGGCGGGATCCGGCGTCGGACCGCGGATGGGTACCGGAGTCGTGTGACGCCGCACCGCGCTCCGCGTGCGGATCCGGAGCGGCGTCATGCCGTGCGAACAGTGAGCGGTAAACAGTGAAACGCAGGGGGTATGCTTGACGGCGCGCTTTGAAGCCTGACCAGTCTCATCGAGCGCGCGCTCCGGTAGGATCCGGATCGCGCGGGACGCCTGCGCCACGCGCATGTCGTGGGGGGTGTCAGGACGGCAGCTTGGCCAGCAGGTCGCGGGCCATGGCGGCGAACTCGTTCTCCAGGGGGAGCAGCTCTTCGAGCAGTTCGCGGGCCCGGGCGAAGTTGCCGGTTTCGCGGTGCAAGTTCGCCAGGTTGTATACCACTTTCCAGAACAGGTTGTTGCGAGTGGTCAACGAGTTGAGCAGCGCGCTGGCCTTCTCAGTCTGGTTCAGCTGCATCAGCGTGAGCGCCTGACCGATGATGGCCCGGATGAAGAAGGGGTTCAGCGTGCAGGCCTTCTCGAAATTCTGGTACGCCTCGTCGGGCTGCTCCAGGTAGTAATAGAGCCGGCCCAGGTTGTAATACAGGTCGGCAAAGCCGGGGTTCTGCCCCAGGGCCAGGTTCAGAATGTGGACCTCGGCGCGCAGCAGATCGGCTTTTTCCGAGCCGATCCGCTCATCTTCCGGCGACTCGTTGCTGAACAGAATGGTCTCGGGAATGCTCTTGAAGTCGCGGTATGACTCCTCAAATTTCTCCAGCGCCTCCGCGGCGCGCCCCAAGTCCTTGTAGCAGAAGCCCATGCTGATCTTGGCGGGCACGAATTTCGGATTGCGAAGCAGGCACCGGCGGAAGTACTCCAGCGCCTCGGAGTGTTTCTTGAGGCGCTGGGCCTCCCGGCCCAGACGGAAATACACCTCCGGCAGGTCCACGCCATCCACCAGCAGGTTCTGGTAATGCTTCACCAGGAGCTGGCGAAACCAGGAGTTGCGGATGATGTCCCCCTCCGGGTCCTGGAAGGGCAGGGCCTGCACGTCAATCTCGATGGTCTTGTGGAACCGCTCGTCCACCCACTTCTGCACGGCGGCCTCGGAAACGTCGCTGTCATTTTTGGGTAACGGGTATTTGCGCAACAACGGGTGACCGGCGTCCATCCGCAGCTGCCGGGCAAGGAAGCCGAGGGGGATCTGGAAGCGGTTCCGCTGTTTGAGAAACGGGATCAGCTCCTCCAGGATCCGGAAGGCGTCTGCGTAGCGCTTAAGCACGATGTAGGCGGCCATCAGGTCCAATTGGGCTTCGGGGAAGGGGCGTTTGAATTCCAGGGCCCGCAGAAGCATCTTTTCGACTTCAGGGTACATACGCCGCCGGAACCGGGCGATGGCCAGCAGGTGATAGACCGTGGCATCGAAGGGAGGCAGCGCGATGGCGTCGTGCAGGATTTCTTCGGTGCGGTCCAGGCTGCCCAGATTCAGGCGGGCGATCCCCAGGCAGATCCGGATGCTGGGGAAGTTGGGTTCGCGGGTGAAGATCGCTTCGAACACCCGCACCGCTGCCGGGAAGTTACCGGAGTTGTTGAGAATGATCCCCTTGTTAAGCAGCAGGATGCTGTGGTCCGGGTATTCGGTCAGCCCCTGGTCCAGGATGTCCAGTGCTTGCTTGTGCAGTTGTTGTGAGGTATATTTGATGCCAAGGAGCTTGTAGCATTCTAGAATGAAACCTTTAGAGAGAGACGCGTAAGTGCCTTCGGCTTCGGAATCACGGGCGGCGGCTTCGCGGAAGGACGCGATGGCCTTGTGGTAGAGTCCTTTCCCGAATTCGCCGAGGGCTTCTTCGAATAACAGCGATTCCTTCATGAAACCGTAACGTCTGTCACAGGATATTGATACTTTAAGTAAAATTGCAAACAGGGTCAAGAAAAAGATCGCGTCCGGCGGCTTAAATGGGTTCAGACGCCAGCAACCCACCCAGCAACATCGTGTACGTCTATCAGGAGATGCTCCTCACCCTGGTGGACGTGTTCCAGCACGTGGCCGAACAGGACAACATCCAGATCAACCTGGAGCGCATCTTCGACCTGATCCTGAGCTTCCGCGACTACACCGCCGTCTGGATCTACCACCAGCCGGACGAGTCCGGACCGGCTCAACTCATCGCCCACAAAGGTGTGGCCCGCGACACGGTGGATCCCGAGCAGAATGCCGAGCTGCGGGCGGCGGTGATGGACCATGTCTTCCGTACGGCCCAGCCCATCTCGCTCAAGCGCCTCGAGCCGTGCTTCGGTCCCGCGGCCGGGACCGTGATCCGAACCCACCTGGCGGTGCCGCTCCGGCTCCCCGGCCGGGTCTGGGGCGTGCTCAATGTGGCTGCCGGCAACCACCGGCGGGTGTCCCGGCACGAGATCCAGTTCTTCTCGGTCATCGCGGGGGTGATCTCCAGCCTGCTGAACTTGGAGCAGTGCCGGCAGCGACAGGCCGGGGACCTGAGCCGGATGTCCGGCCTCGGTCTCCAGAAAATGATGGAGAAGCTGGCCGACGGCGTCATGCTGATGACCGACGACTTCCACCTGACCCTGCTGAACCCGTCCGGGAAGGCCTTCCTCGGCGATCTGAGCGAGTTCGAGAAGGGCGCGTTCTTTGACAAGTTCAGCGAGGTGCAGGGGACGATCTGTGACCGGCTGGGCCGGCAGGGGCAGGAACTGATGGAGATCGAGTTGCCGCTGGCCGATCCGTACGGCAAGGTGATCCGCCTCGTGGCCACGCCGCTGCACGACCCGGTGTCGGGCTTCCAGGGCGCCATCATCGTCGCCAAGGACATCACGGGCGAGAAGAAAATGGCCCGGCAGGCGCGTCTACAGACGCGGGTGTCCTCGGTGGGTTCGCTGATCGAGGGGATCTCTCATGAGCTGAACAACCCGCTGGCCGCCGTGTCCGGCTACATCCAGATGCTGGGCCGGAAACTGGCCGACGACGAGGGGGCGCGGGATATCCTGGGCAAGATCGACCGGGAGCTGACGCGGGCCATCGTCATCGTCAAGAACCTGGTGGCCTCGGCCGAGCGCCGCCCTCTGGAGAAGGTGCCGGTCCGGCTGAACGCTCTCCTCGAGCATCTGGCGGACGAGCTCCAGCCCATGATCCACAAGCTGGGCGTGACCCTGAACTTGAACATGGAGCCGGATCTGCCCGAGCTGTACCTTGAGCGCGAGAACATCGCCCAGGTGTTCCGCACCCTGATCGAGCTGGCCGCCCAGACCATGGCTCAGGATCACGGCGGCGGCATCCTCGACATCGCGATGCTCAAACGCCTGGAAATGGTCCAGGTCGTGATCACCGACGGCAGCCCCGGCGTTGAGCCGTCGAACATGCCGGAAGTCCGGGCGCTCGTCCAGGTTTCGGATCAGCCGCTTGAAGACGCCAGTGTCCGGCTCGCGTTCTGCTTCAACGTTATCCGCAACCACGGCGGCGTGATCTTCACCGAGGCTGAAACCGGCAAGGGCATCGGCTACGTGATCGAACTGCCTGTTTTTGCGGAAGAGTATTGGCGCACCGATTCCGGCCCGTGATCCCGGGCGTCTCCCCCTCCCCGCGCCTCAGAGGAACGTTTTCCGCTCCCGGGCCATCGCCTCCAGAGTCTGCTGGACCGCAGTCTGGACCACGGCGATCTTGAAGTCCCCCGCGATGCCCTTCAGACCGTCCTCGGCCTGGCGCGACGGCGTGGTCGACAGCAGTTCGATAAGACCGGTGACCATCTTCGGATTCAACCCCCCGATGGCGCGGCCCATGACGATGGTCGCCTTGCCCAGTTCCTGGCGGATGGCGTCCAGGATCATCTGGACGGCTCGCGTCTGCTTGGAGAAATCGAACTCGCCGGCGCCCTTCAGAACGCTGGCCTTGAACTCGTCCAGCACCTCCGGTTTGTAGAACTTCTCCAGCCGGATGGCGTCCGAGACGTGGGACGCTGTGGCGATCTGGAGCACGAGCTGCAGCCCGCCCATGGTGTCGTAGTTGAGGTAGCAGCGGACTGCCTCCTGCGTCAGGGCGGGAAAGACGTCCGGATGGATGTAGGCGAGCATCATGTCGAGGATGTCCCGCACCGGGTAATCCGCCGGCTTCTGCAGCCGGCCCAGCAGGTAAATCAGGTTGCGTTTGTAGTACCAGCGGGTCAGCTGCTGGCTCTGGAGCTCGGCGATGATCTGATAGAAGATCTCCGGCTCGTAGACCGTCAGGAACTGCAGCAGGCGCTTGCGCCCCTCGGCGTCCTGCTCCTGCACCAGGCTGCCCAGCAGATTGGTGGGACGGGTCTCGAAAATGTTGGAGAACAGGGGCTTCAGGATCTTCTTCCGCTCCGGATCGCGGAGGTACTCATCGAGGAACGAGGTGTCGATGGAACTCAGCGTGAGCACGCTGGCAACCTCCCGCTCCAAGAACTGATCCTTGCGCTGATCCACCGTCTGGGCCACGAACCCGAGAATCTCGTTGGCCGCCTCGATATGCCGCCGGTTGAGCAACAGGCGGGCCTTTTCGATCAAGGCGATGAGCCGTTCCTTGAGGGTCTGGTCGTGGATAATGTTGATGAAGGTCTTCTGGATCTCCTCCATCAGCTCGTGCACCCGGGTCCGGCGGACGTCCGGGGCCAGCGCGGGGTCGTCGATGACCGGGGTCAGCTTGTCCATGAGGAGGGTGAACCGTTCGCCGGTGATCTGGATCCACTCGCCCTCCGTGACCTGGGTGGTGTCGTCCACGTGGAACTGGACCTCGTATTCCGGCATGGCCTTCTGAGTTTCCGCCTCGAGCGATTTGAGGAACTGGCGCTTGATGTTGGGTAGCTCTTCCTTGAAAATGTCCCGCTCCTCCGCCGGGCAGAGGCGGTACAGCTCGTTGATAAACGGCCGGATGAATTTGTCCAGCTGGAACAGGCGCAGGGAGCAGAATGAATCCGCTTGGTAGATCCGCAGGACGGTGGTGCCGAGGCACTGGTAGATGGGGATGCCCGATTTTTTGTTCTGGCCGACGGCCCAGTGGTTGCAGAGCTTGGCCACCTGGGCCGGGTCCAGGAGGCCCTTCCCCTCGGTGCGCAGGATGAGCTGCAGGGTGTCCTGGGCGTTGGCCGGGGTGATCTCGTCACTCAGGTACTTGAAGAACGAGGTTACCAGCTGGTTCAAATCGGTTTGGAACGCGGAGTCTCCCATCTCATCTCCCGCTTCGCCCGTTCCGCCGAACCCGGCATCCTCGGGCAAAAGTCCGTGGGGGTAGCACTTGTGGTGCGATGGTAGCACAGATGTTTTTTCTTTGCAACGCGGGGCCGTTTTGGTAATTTGGAAAGGTATTTCCATCAACGTCCCGCGGCGGAAGCTCGGATGACTCTGACGTCGGATGAGTTCAGCTGGAAGATTCTGGCCGTGAGCCTGTTCTGGGCCGTGCTCCTGTTTCCGGGGGTGCTCATCGGCCCGGTCCGGGTGTTCCTCGGCTCATTCCCCGTGCTCATCGACCCGAGCTACGTGCTGGTGATCCTCGGAGGCATCCTGTTCGGTATCTGGGGCGGCGTCGTCAGCCCGTTCATCGCCGTCACGGCGGCCTACCTCATCCGGCCGGGGGAGCACTCGGCCGCGCTGTACCTGGCCTCGCTGGCGGTGCACATGATCAACGGCACGGTGGTGCCGATCGTTCGGGACCGCTGCTTCGCCCGGATGCGCCGCCTGGACGTGCGGGCACTGCTGGCGTACGGCGCCGCCGGCCTGCTGCTGGTGCCCCTGGTGAACGGGCTGTTCTACGCGGTGTTCCGGCGGGTGTACTTCCTGCAGTGGGTGGAGGCGCCAGGGTGGGAACTGCTGCTGTCCACCAGTCTCTACTTCGCCATCCTGCTCGTGTTTCCGGGCGAGCTCATCTTCCAGTTCATCCCGCCCGAGGCGCGTCGCATGGGCGTCCTGATCGAGAACCGTTGGGGCCTCTGGAGCCGCCGGACGCTGGTTTTCCAGAGCAACTGGCTTGTCGTGGGGGCGCTGGTGCTGTGCCTGCTGCCGCTGCCGGTCCACGCGGTGCTGGCGTACCAGGCGTGGTTCCAGCACCGTGAAGCGGCGCGCACCCAGTGGATCCGCAACCGGACCTACTGGAACAAGGTGCACGGCATGAAGATCCAGGCGCAGCTCGACGAGCTGCGCCAGGTTCAGCGGCTCTGCGCCTGGCGGATCCGGATGATCCCGGAGAACCGGGATGCGATCGACGAGCTGCTGCTCCTGGTCCTTAAGTCCCACGACGGGATCCGGAATCTGGAATTCGTCTCCCGCGACGACGCCGATTTCCGCAGCCGGACCGCCTTCTATGTGGGTTCGGAGCAGGGGCTGGACGGTTGGGCACGGGATACGTTCGGAGTGACCCGGCTGTTCACGGATTCGGCGGAGCCGTGGTTCACCATGGGGGAGCGGATTTTCCTGGCCGACGGCCGGGAGGCCGGCTGGCTCATGCTCCGGTGCGGCGCCCGACCCGTCGTCGAGGAGTTCGTCCGGAACCAGGCGCTGCTGCCCGAGCGGGGGCGGGTGTTGCTGGCGGACCGGAACGGCCGGGTGATCTGGGGGGACACCACCCTGTCACGGCTGCCGCTGGACGCGCCGGACCGCTTCCATCAGACGCATCGGGGCCGCGGATTTTTCCTCGACGCGTACCCCGTCCTCGACGGCCACTGGAACGTCATCTACCTCGAGGAGTACGATTTTCTGCCCGGCATGCGCGAGCATCTGGCGGAACATGCCGGGTGGGCCATCTGCATCCACGTGTCCACGTTCCTGTTCCTGCTGGGCATCACGGTGCTGACCCGGGCGCTGGGAAAGGGGATCGAAAACCCGGCCGACCTGGAAGACACCGCGTCGGGGGATACAACCGGCGAGTGACCCGTCCGTCAGCGGACGCGCCCGCGCGGCTGGCCGGTTCCAATCGGCGGGCAACTGTATTACAATTGAGCGGATTCGGGTACGGGAGGACGTCAGCCGGTGACACTGGACCGCATCGAAGAAGCCATCGAGGACATCCGCGCCGGGCGGATGGTCATCGTCATCGACGACGAGGACCGGGAGAACGAGGGCGACCTGACCCTGGCCGCGGAACGGGTGACCCCCGAAGCCGTCAATTTCATGGCCATGCACGGCCGCGGACTCATCTGCCTGCCGCTCACCGTCGAGCGCCTGGAGGAGTTGCAGATTCCGCTCATGGTCACGGAGAACACGTCGAACTTCGGGACGGCGTTCACCGTGTCCATCGAGGCCAAACGCCAGGTGACCACCGGCATCTCCGCCGCCGACCGGGCCACCACCATCCGCGCCGCCATCGATCCCGCCACGCGGCCGTGCGACCTGGCCCGGCCGGGCCACGTGTTCCCCTTGCGGGCCCGCCCGGGCGGAGTGCTGGAGCGCGCCGGCCAGACCGAGGCGGCCGTGGACCTGGCCCGGATCGCCGGACTCTACCCGGCCGGTGTGATCTGCGAGATCATGAACCCGGACGGGACCATGGCCCGCCTGCCCCAACTGCGCGAGTTCGCTGCGCGCTTTCAGCTCAGGATCGTCAGCATCGCCGACCTGATCCAGTACCGGCTCCGCACGGAGCAGTTTGTCACCGAGGTCGAAAACGCCGAGCTGGACACCGAATTCGGCCGCTTCACCGCCCGGGTGTTCCAGAACCGCCTGAACCACCGCCAGCACCTGGCCATGGTCATGGGGGACGTCCGGGGCGGCGAGCCGGTCCATGTGCGGGTACATGCCGAGTCGGTCCCGGGCGACGTGTTCCTGTCGCGCCACAACCCGTCCGGCGCCTACCTGCGCAAATGCCTGCAGTTCATCCAGGCCCGGGGGCGGGGCGTGGTGCTCTACCTGCGGGTGGGGCAGGATGAGCCGCGCCTGCTGCAGGAGATCCGCGCCTGCCGCGTCGGCGCGCACGGCCCCGGCTACTCCTACGGCGCGGAGCTGTACCAGCAGGACGACCAGAAGAGTTATGGCATCGGGGCCCAGATCCTCAGCTCGCTGGGACTGGATCGCATCATCCTCCTCACCAGCCATCCGCGCCGGTTCACGGCGCTGCACGGCTACGGCCTGGAAATCGTGGCGCAGGCGGACGTGGACCAGCTCGACCCGGCGGCGGAGGACCCCCGCCTGCGATCCTGACGGCCCGCGCTGCGGTTGCGCCGCTGCCCCGCCCGGCGATCGGTGGGATATCCCCTGAAGAAAACAGCATTTCCCTTGCGTCGTGACCAGTTTTTCCGCTTATAATGAGGGCACCGCTACCGAGAGGGCGTGCATGAAGAACCTGAGTGCCATCATCCTGGGCGGCGGCCAAGGCGCCCGGTTGTACCCGCTGACCAAGGACCGCTCCAAGCCCGCCGTCCCTCTAGCCGGCAAGTACCGCCTCATCGACATCCCCATCAGCAACTGCCTCAACTCGGACATCCGGCGGATCTTTGTTCTGACCCAGTTCAACTCCGAGTCGCTCAACCGGCACATCGCCCAGACCTACCATTTCGACATGTTCACCGACGGCTTCGTGGACATCCTGGCCGCCGAGCAGACCCACGAGTCGCGCGACTGGTTCCAGGGGACGGCCGATGCCGTGCGCAAGTGCTTCCGGCATTTTGACACGGGCCACACCAGCCACCTCCTCATCCTCTCGGGGGACCAGCTCTACCGCATGGACTACCGCGACTTTTTCCGCTTCCACCAGGAGAAGGGCGCCGACGTCACCGTGGCCATGATCCCCGTGCCCGAGGCGGACGTGCCCGGCTTCGGCATCATGAAGGTGGACCGGAACACCCGCATCGTGGACTTCGTCGAGAAGCCGCCTCTGGATCGGGCGGCGCCGCTGCGCCTCACGGCGGAGGAGATCGCGGCGATCCCCGAGAAGTACCACGCGGTGCTCAACGCCAAACCGTACCTGGCTTCCATGGGCATCTACCTGTTCAACACCGACGTGCTGGCCGAGCTGCTCCGCATCGAGCGGTTCAACGACTTCGGCAAAGACATCATCCCCCACGCCATCAAGAACCTGAACGTCTACGGTTATCCCTTCGACGGCTACTGGTCCGACATCGGGACCATCAAATCGTTCTACCAGGCCAACCTGGAGCTGACGAAGGCCAACCCGGAGTTCGAGATCTATGACGCCGCCTACCCCGTCTACACACACGCCCGCTTCCTGCCGTCTTCGAAAATCTTCCGCTGCCAGATCCACAGCTCCATCGTCTCGGAAGGGTGCGTGCTGAGCGGAGCGCTGGTCTGGAATTCCATCCTGGGCATCCGCTCGCGGGTGGGGAGCGGCACCGAGATCCGGGACTCCATGATCATGGGCGCCGACTATCTCGAAGACACGGCCATGCTCAACGAAAACCGCCGTCTGGGCCGGCCCGACATCGGCATCGGCAATTACTGCACCATCCGCCGGGCCATCCTGGACAAGAACGTCCGCATCGGCAACAACGTCCAGATCCTCAACAAGGACAACGCGCAGAACTTCGAGACCGACCAGTATGTGGTGTGCGACGGGATCGTGATCATCCCGAAGAACACCATGTTGCCGGACAACACCGTGATCTGAGCCGCCGGCGCGGACGCCGGCTGCTATCAAAGACCTCCGCGGCAAACAGATGCCGTGATCTTTAACAAGGAGATGTCCATGGATCCACGAGAGAAGAGCGGCAGCCAGCGCAACTGGCTCGAGAACATCCTGCTGAAAATTCCCGGCTTCAAAGGTTACCTGGAGAAGGAATACCGCCGGGAAACCGACCACTTGCTGCGGCAGTTTATCAGCCAGCGGCTGATGGAGGGGAAAAAAAGCCTCCGCAAGGCGACCCGGGCGGTGACCGATGCCGGCAAGGTCAAGCTACTGGGCGGGGTGACGCCGGTGAGCAATCTGCTGGACCAGGTGGAAAGCAAGATCCGCTACGCCAGCCACGGTTACAGCGGCTTCTTCGACGCCGTCAAGGTCCGGGAGGCCGAACTGGACCAGCTCTACGCCTTCGACCAGGCGGCCCTCCAGGACGTGGAAGAACTGGTGGCCGAGCTGGCCACGCTGCGCGGCCTGGCCAAGGACGCCGACGCATTTCAAGCGGTGCTGGACGGCTGCCGAGACCGGCTCGAAGCCTTGGACAGCCGGTGGAACGACCGCGAGAATTCCATTCGCGGCCTGGCCGGTGAGTGACCGAATCCGAACCGTAGAGGGATATCCACATGGCGCTTGAAATCATTCAGTATTTCGACAACACCGGCAAGGAGTTCGTCCACCGCTGGCCCGAGAGCGGCGGCTCGGCCGACATCAAGCTGGGCGCCCAGCTCATTGTGCAGGAGAACCAAGCCGCCGTCTTCTTCCGCGACGGCAAGGCGCTGGACACCTTCCTCACCGGGCGCCACACCCTGACCACCCAGAACATCCCGCTGCTCGGCGGGCTCATCGGCAAGCCGTTTGGCGGGACCTCGCCGTTCCGAGCCCAGGTCTACTTCGTCAGCCTGCAGACCTTCCTCGATTTCAAGTGGGGGACGAAGGAGCCCATCGTGTTCCGTGACAAGGAACTGGCCATGGTCCGGCTGCGCGCCTTCGGCAAGTACTCGTGCAAGGTGCGCGACCCGCGGGTGTTCGTGGCCGAGGTGGTGGGGACGCGGGGTGTGGTCACCACCGAGGGGATCGAGGATTACTTCCGCGACTTCATCGTCGCCCGCCTCAACGACGTCCTGGGCGAGAACCTCGAAAGCATCTTCGACTTGCCGAGCATCTATGACGAACTGGGCGTCGCCTGCAAGTCGCGCATCACCGACGATTTCAGCAAGTACGGCATCGAGCTGGTGGACTTTTTCATCACCGCCATCACGCCGCCCGAAGAAGTGCAGAAGATGATCGACGAGCGGGCCGGCATGGGCGCGGTGGGCGACATGGGCCGCTTCATGCAGTTCAAGGCCGCCAAGGCGATGGAAAAGGCCGCCGAGCAGGGCGGCGGTGAAGGTGGCGCCGGCGCCGGCATGGGCCTCGGCATGGGCGCCGGGTTCGGCATGATGATGCCCGGGATGATCTCTCAGGCGATGGCCGCCGGGCAGGCGGCAGGCGCCGCCCAAGGCGCTGCGGCGGCTGTGTGCCCGCACTGCAAGGCAGCGGCTGTGGCGCCGGGGGCGAAGTTCTGTTCCGCCTGCGGCCAGTCGGTCAGCCTGAATCCGTGCCCCAAGTGCAAGGCGGACAACCCGCCGGGCGGCAAGTTCTGCTCGGCATGCGGCGCGCCCCTGGCCGCCGCGCCGGTCAAATGCGCCTGCGGCTTCGAAAACCCGGGCGGGGCGAAGTTCTGCTCCGGCTGCGGCAAGCCGCTGGCCTGATCCGCCCGACGGAACCGGACTGTGAACATCGAGGCCGCCCCCGGAGGCGGCCTCGAATTATTTCCGTGCGCGCTTCGGTCCGCCGATTGGTATAATAATCGGCCATTGACGTGCGGAGAGGAACATCATGAGCGCGCAGAACCTGTACGATATCCTGGAAGAGCGGGGCTTCATCTACCAGTGCACCGACGAGCCGGCCCTGCGGGAGCTGTTCGGACAGGGGCGCTCCGTCACCGGCTACATCGGCTTTGACCCCACCGCGGACAGCCTCCATGTGGGCAGTCTGGTGCCCATCATGGCCCTGGTGCACATGCAGCGCGCCGGACACCGCCCCATCGTTCTCATCGGCGCCGGCACGTGCATGGTGGGTGACCCGAGCGGCAAGTGCGAGCTGCGCCAGATGATGACGCTGGAGCGGATCCGCGCCAACGGCGACGCCATGCAGCGGCAGCTGGCCCATTTCATCTCGTTTGACGCGGGCCGGGCATGTATGCTGAACAATGCCGACTGGCTGCTTCCGCTCAACTACATCGAATTCCTGCGCGACGTCGGCCGCCACTTCAGCGTGAACCGGATGCTTACCGCCGAGTCGTACCGGATCCGGCTCGAAACGGGCCTCACCTTCCTCGAGTTCAACTACCAGCTCCTGCAGGCGTACGACTTCTACGTGCTCATGCGCGACCACGACTGCCTCGTCCAGATGGGCGGGCAGGACCAGTGGGGGAACATTGTGGCCGGGACCGACCTGTGCCGGCGGATGCTCAACCGGCAGGCGTACGGCCTGACGTTCCCGCTGCTCATGAACGCCAGCGGCGAGAAGTTCGGCAAGACCGTCGCCGGCGCCGTGTGGCTGGCGGAGGCGCGGACCCCGGTGTTCGATTTCTACCAGTTTTGGCGCAACACCGAGGACGCCGATGTGACGCGCTTTCTCGGCCTGTTCACCCTGCTGCCCATGGACGAGGTGCGGCGCCTCGGGGCGCTGCAGCCGCCGCTGCTGAACCGGGCCAAGGAGATTCTCGCCTACGAGGCGACCGCGCTGGCCCACGGGCCGGAGAAGGCCCGTCAGGCCTACCTGTCGGCGGTGGGCCAGTTCGGCTCGGCCGACCCGGAGGGGTGCGTGGCCACCTCGTCGTCTGTCGCCGGCATTCGGGTCGAGGCCGCCGACATCATCCCGTCAACGACGCTGCCCCGGCAGCGTTTCATCGACGGTCTGGACATCGTCCAGGCGCTCGTCGAGACCGGGCTCGTGCCGTCCAAGGGCGAGGCCCGCCGCCTCGTCAGCCAAGGGGGGGTGACCGTCAACGACCGGAAGGTGGAGAGCGCCGCCCGTCGCCTCGGCGAGGCGGACCTGACGGACGGCGCCGTCGTCATCAAGCTGGGCAAAAAGCGCTTTCACCGCCTCGTTGCGGAGTAGGCGGCAGCCGGAGCCGGGGCGCGCGACAGCGCCCGATCAATCCAGCAACAGCCTGCCATTGTCCATCAGGAGCCGGCCGTCCAGCTCCACGGTGGGCGACTGGATGATGCCGTCCAGATGGATGGGGACGTTGACCATGCCGCCCATGGAGACGTTGTTGCCGAAGGCGATGTGGATCGTGCCCATCACCTTCTCATCTTCCAGGATGTTGCCGATGATCCGTGCGGCGTCGTTGGTGCCCACGCCGAACTCG
Organism: Acidobacteriota bacterium; assembly: GCA_012517875.1. Classification (NCBI taxonomy): domain Bacteria; kingdom Pseudomonadati; phylum Acidobacteriota; species Acidobacteriota bacterium. The sequence continues at coordinate 69,839 of JAAYUB010000021.1, forward strand.
GCGACGGTGTAGGCATCGGGACCCACGGCGCGGAGCAGTCCGTCGAGCTTGCGTGCGGCCTCGCGACCGGTGATGGTGGTGGCGATACCACCATTCACGGCGATCTGGATGGTCTCGCCCATGGCCAGCAGGTTGCCCACGCCGGCCATGGAGCCGTCCACCACCACGACGCCCGCGGCGGTCCCTTCGAGCGGGCGCATGTACGACTCGCCCGACGGCAGATTGCCGAAGGCGCCCGGCTGGTGGATGAGTCCGGTGGAGGAGATCGCGTTCACCCCCTCGATGGAAAACGACAGGTCAGTTCCCGCGGCGGTGGTTACGCGCACCCGGTGGCCGTCGTTGAGCAGCCGGGTGACCCGCTCGGTTCGCTCGGCGATGGCGTAGTAGTCGGCGGCCAGGCACCGGATCATGGTCTCTTCCAGAATGCCCGGCATGGTGGCCACCCGCGCTCCGGCGCGACACGCCTCGCGGCGGGCATCGGTGTGGGTGAGCGACTTGCTGGTGGCGGCCACCACGGCCGGGAAGCCCTTCATCAGTTCGGCCAGCGCCGGCGGCGGCTCCTGGCCGTTGCGTTCCATGGCCGGCATCTCGGTGTACACGGCGTAGGCGCCGATCTTCCGGGCGGCCGTGAGCAGGGCCATCCCGATGCGGTGGCACGTGGGGTCGGTCAGGATCAGCACGCGTTCGTCCGGATTCAGCAGCAGGCAGTCCCGCAGGGCGATGAGGGCGGATCGGCTCAGTCCGGTTCTGGGGGCCATGGTTCCTCCAAGTGAGAATGTCGGGGCGACGGGGCGGCCGGCGCAGGCGACCGGGCGTCAGTCGAAATCGAAGGGTTTCGGCGGCGGGGTGTCATCCCCTTCGGTCTGCTTCTGCGCCTCGCGGAATTTTTTCTCGAGCATGTCCTTGCGCTTCTTTTCCTGCTCGAAGGCCTGCTCGAAGAGGTTCTCCTTGCGGCGGTCCCAGTCCCGGGCGTTTGCCATCGCCGAGTCGAACGATTCAACCTCCCGCTTTTCGTGCTTTTTCGACAGCAGCACCTCGCCCGTCTCGCGGTCCACGGTGAGGCGGGACTGGCAGTGCGGGCACTGCACCTCGATGGTGTGATCGGGCGGCTGGCTCATGGGTTGCTCCCGGGATAGGTTTTGGCGCCGTCTGGACCGCTATTATATAATGGCACATTGGATGACTCAAGCCAACGGGGGCGTCCGCATGAATGCCGTAGATCTCAGCCGTCTGATGCGCTGCCGCCGCAGTGTGCGCGGGTACGACACCCGGCCCGTGGAGCCGGAGAAAGTGGCGTTGCTGCTCAAGGCCGCTCAGTGGGCGCCGTCGTCGTGCAACCTGCAGCCGTGGCACGTCGTGGCCGTGGACCGGTCGGAGCTGATCGGGGAGCTGGCCACCGCCGCGCCGGTGGGCACACGCGTCAACAAGTGGATGGACACCGCGCCGCTGGTGCTGGTGCTGTGCGCCCGGCCGCACCCGCTGATCCACCAGGCGGCGGGGTGGATCGATCGCGACTGCCATCGCCTTGACATCGGCATCGTGGGCGAGCACATCTGCCTCATGGCCACCGCCTTGGGCCTGGGCAGCTGCTGGATCGGCTGGTTCTCCGAGGGCCGGGTGCGAGAGCTGTTGGCGGTGCCCGCCAGCCACCAGATCCTGGCTCTCATCGTCATCGGCTACCCCGCGGGCGGCGTCCGGATGGACGAGCCGGTGGAGGTGGAGCGCCGGCGCAAGCCCCTGGCCGAGATTGCGTCGGTGAACCAATTTGGAGATCCCTACCATGAACCTGAAACCGATTAGATTACTGGCCTGGGGACTGGCCGTGCTGGTTGCCGCTGTCCCCGCCGCGGCCGCCGACAAGGCGGGCCTGACCTTCCGTCTGGAGACCAGAGCCGGCGGCGCCGGCGTCGAGACCCGCGATACGAGCCGGATCTATTGGTTTGACGGGCGATGGAAGGAGGAGGCCGAGACCGCCGCGGTCATCATCGATTTGCGGGACGACCGGCTGGTGCTGATGGATCGCGAAGGACAGACCTGGTGCGGCGGTCCGGTGGACGCCATGCTGGCGGAAATGGAGCGCGAAATCACCCGGCTGGCGGCGCGGGTCCGGGACACGTACGGCCCGCAGCCGGAGCCGCCCGTCTCCGCAGCCCCGGCGCCGCCGGCACGGCTGGAGGAGGTGGGGCGCGAGCGGGTAGGGGGGCGCCCGGCACGTCACTTTAAGCTCTGGCTCGGCGACAGCCTGGAGGGCGAATATTGGCTCGACGAGGCGATCCGTCCGGGGGACTACTTTCCTGCCGAAAGGCTCCGGCAAGTGGTGGCGCGCTTCCACGCGGTGACGGCCATCTTCGAGCGGGAGCTCCGGAGCGCGGCGCGCAACGCGCGCGAGCAGGCGATCCAGGAGGCGCTGGGTACGCTGTTTCTGCAGGGGCTGGAGCTTCAGTCGGTGGATTACCGCGCCGGCCGGACGATGAGTGGAAAGAAGGTGACCGAGGTCAGCGAGTGGGCGGGAGATGCCGCGGCCTTCCAGGTTCCGGCTGACTACCGCCGGATCTCCTACCGCGAGTTCCTCGACGCGTCCCTCCCGTCGGGCAAGGAGGTGCTGGAAAACAGTCGGTGAGTTGGTGAGCAGTGAACAGTGAACGGTGAACAGAGATAGGAGATAGGAGATCAGGGGAGCAAGGTGAGTCGAAGTCGTGAGACGTACTCGTAATCGTGATCGTAATTTGTAATCGTGATCGTGATCGTAATCGAGGCTCAAGCCTCAAGCCTCGAGCCCCGATTACGATTACGGATTGCGAGTATGGACGCGAATGGTGCCGGGGTGGGTGGAGATGACGGAGACGGGAGAAAAAATGGCGGAGGAGGTGGGATTCGAACCCACGTGCCCCGGTTTTGCCGGGGCAAGTCGATTTCGCGTCGACCCCGTTACGACCACTTCGGTACTCCTCCGCGGATGGGGACCATCCAAAGACCGACCGCCCGAAAGCGGGACGCCGAGTATAGCAAACCCCGCTCCGGACGTCCACCCCAAAGGTGGCCCCAGTCGGTCGGAGCTCCACGGCGCGCGCGGGAGGTGAATCCATGCAGCGGGTGAGTTTCCGGATCGTCGCCGACTGCGGCATGCCCCTCCAGGAGCAGATCAAGAACCAGATCATCTCGTCGCTCTACACCGGCAAGATCCAGGAGGGCGATCCGCTGCCGTCGGTGCGGGAGCTGGCGGAGCTGGCCGCGGTCAATCCCAAGACCATCCTCAAGATCTACCGCGCCCTGCAGGTCGAGGGCTACGTCCAGATGGTGCGCAGCAAGGGGGTTTTTGTCCGCAAGCTCGCCGGCGAGGATTTCACCCAGCGCCGCCGCGGGGCGATCATGAACCTCATCAAGACGACGCTGGAGAAATCCCACCTGCTCGGCGTGCCCCACGAGCAGTTCGCCCACCTGCTGCTGCGCTACACCACCGGCGTCGGGCTCCATCCGCTGCGCTGCGCTGTGGTGGACGACGCCGAGGAAATCGAAGTGTTCACCGCCGAGCTCCAGCGCCGGCTGGACATCGTCATTCATCCGGTGCTCCTCGAGAATCTGGAACGGGAGCTGGCGCCCGCCAACACCGCCATCCGCGCCGTGCCGTATGTGCTCACCACCTCCTGGCACATCGCCGCGGTGCGCCCTTTGGCCGCCGCGCTGGGGAAGCGGCTGCTGGAGATCAAGATCAATCCCGGCGTCTTCGGCGAGATCGCCCAGGTGATGCGCGAGCGGAACGTGGGCGTGGTGGTCCGCGACATGCGCACCCTCCACACCTCGTTCGACGTCTTTGCCAAGATCTTCCGGCCGGCCACCGACAAGCAGTTTCTCATCGCCCCGGTCGACAACACCGCACTGCTGGAGCGGATCGCCCGCGAGTCGGACATCGTGTTCACCTCGCCGCTGTGCTGGGAGGCGGTGCGCCGCATCACCCCCGCCGGTGTGGATCTCCGCACCTTCCAGGATTTCATCTCCGGTGAGTTCATCGAGACGCTGCGCATCCTCCAGCTCTTCGAGGACGCCGCGTCCGGGGAGGCGTCATGACCGGGCGGGAAGCCGGCGATCCGGGACGGGCACCGGTCGTCGACTGGCGGGCCGCACCGAAGGCGGAAACCCACGTCCACCTCGAGGGGAGCGTGGACGCGTCGCTGTTGCAGATGCTCCACCGCCGTCATGGCCTTCCGTGGGCGGAGCGCCCGCCGGAATCGATCTGCGCGGAGCTGGCCTTCAGCGATTTTCACGGGTTCCTCGACGCCTACAAGGCCGTCATTCAAGCGATCCACAGTGAGGACGACTTCCGCGACATCACCGCCGCGTTTTTCGGCCGGCTGCAGCGCGACGGGGTGGTCCATTGCGAATTTTTCCACACGCCCGCCGCGTGCATGAAGTACGGTCTGGATCCCGACCGGGCGCTGGCGGCCATCCTGGAGACCGCCGCCGACGAGGGGCGGGCGCGGGGGATCAGCTGGGGCGTGGTGCTGGACAACGTGCGGCAGTTCCCCGAGGAATACTTCCATCGCACGCTGGAACTGGCGTGCCGCCACCAGAGCCGGGGTGTCGTCGGCATCGGCGTGGGCGGCGACGAGACCGCAGCGCCGCTTGAGCCGCTGACGCCGGCATTTCAGGCGGCGCGGGAACGCGGTCTCCGCATCTCCTTGCACACGGGCGAGACCGGCTCGGCCGAGAGCATGCTGCGGGATCTGCGGGCGGCCCGGCCACACCGGATCGGCCACGGCCTGCCTGCCGGGCGGTCGGAGCGCGTGGCCGAACTGGTGACGGCGCTCGGCGCGGTGATCGACGTCTGCCCCACGAGCAACCGGGCCACGGGAGTGGTCCCGGACCTGGCGGCGCACCCGCTCCGGACGATGTACGCGTGGGGCGTGCCGCTGACCGTGGCCACCGACGACCCGGCTCTGTTTCAAACGGATCTGGTGCGGGAATACGAACTGGTGGCGGAGTTGATTCCGGATGCCAATCTGGCCGAGCGCCTGGCCGGGTGGCAGACGGCCAATCCCCTTCTGCCGGAGCGCGCGCAGCGACAGTTCGCGGAATTCTTCAATCTGGACTCTCGTTCGCGCGGGGGGCGCGGGGTCAATCCAGTCCGATGAACCGGACCTGATCCATGCGCGGTTGACCAAGGATCCGTCGGCGAAACAACGGACTGCATCAAGCAGAAATCCTGCGAAACCGAGTTGGATGGAGAAAGGATGCGGTCGCCAGGGAGACGGACTGATCCAGGTCGACCCGGCGCCATGGAGAGAATAACAGCGTCCGCCGCAGACAATCAGCACACGAGCTGCGATTCGCGCTTTTTCCGGCGGCGCGGGTTGAGTGCGCGGAGCCCGAACTTCTCGTATTTGTAGTTGAATATCCGGTAGGTGACTCGAAGGGAGCGGGCGGCGCGCAGCTTCACCCAGTTAGTCCGATCGAGGGCGTCGAGCATGAGGAGTTTTTCGAACTCCTTGACCCGTTCGTGGAAAGTAAGGTCTGTTTTTTCAACGAGTTGGTTCATTCGATCTCGCACGAATCCTCCCGCGGCGGCGCTGTCAACACTCGATCAGCACCATGGTGATGTCGTCCGCGTGGGACGGGTGCCGTTGGACGACGGGCTGACTGAGCACGTCCAGTAAATCCGGCTGATTACTATACGCAAGCGCTTGCATCTGGTTTCGGAATTCGGCGAAGGCGGCGCCGTCCTCGTCCAGGTCTGTGAGGCCGTCGGTGTAGAGCAAGATGCGATCGCCGGTCTGAATGGAGATCTCGTTGTCGACATAAGCGGCGTCGTGGAATAGGCCGATGGCCGGACCGGTGATGTCTGACTCCAGAAACCGCTGCTCGGCGGTGCGCAGGAAGAGGGGGAATGGGTGACCGGCGCTGGCGAAGGTCAGGCGCAGCGGCTCGGGCTGGAAAATACCGTAGAAGGCGGTGAAAAATGTCCGCCCCTTCAGGATCGGGATGAACGACCGATTGATGATCTCCAGCAGGGTGGACGGATTTCCGCAGGCGGGCGCGGCGGTGGTGAACGCCATCTTGAGCATCGCCATCATCATGGCGGAGCTGACGCCGTGCCCGGCGGCGTCGGCGATGATGACGCCGAGCGCGCCGCCCGACAGAAGCTGGTAGTCGTAGTAGTCGCCGCCCACGTTGCCGCCGGGGATGTAGCGGGCGCTGATCCGGAAGCGGTCGGTGGCCATAGTGGTGGCGGGGAGAAGGTTGATCTGGAGGGAGCGGGCCATCTCCGTGTCATACTGGATTCGCTTGCGGAACGCATACTGGTCCAGCGCCTTGCGCACCAGCAGGAGAAGCTCCTCGGGATCGAACGGCTTGGTGATGTAGTGGAACGCCCCCATCTTGAGCGCCTCGACAGCCACCTTCTCGGAGCCGTGGGCGGTGAGCATGATCACCTGGATGTCCGGGTCCGCGGCCAGGGCGCGACGTTGCACCTCAACGCCGTTGATCTTGGGCATCCGCAGGTCGGTGATGAGCACGCGGCAGCCTTTTTCCGCCAGGAAGGCCAGCCCCTCTTTCGGATCGGTGAATGTGGCGATGCTGGTGTAATGTTTCTCGAGGATCGCCTTGATCGTGTAGAGCACGGGAAACTCGTCGTCGATGACCAGCAAATCGGCACGTTTCATCGCGAATTGACCCCCTTGGCCTCCAGGACGGGAAAGCGGACCTCGAACACAGCACCGGCGCCGTCGGCGCTCGACCCGACGGCGATGGCGCCATCGTGTTCCTCCACAATGCTCCGGGCGATGGCCAGACCCAGTCCGGTGCCGGACTCCTTGTTGGAGAAGAAGGGTTCGAAGATCTTCTCCCGCAACTCGGCGGGGATGCCCGGGCCGGTGTCCGTGACGCGGATGCCGGCCGCCTCGAAGGCGCCGGCCGCGTCGTCAAGGAACGACTCCACCAGCACCCGGCCGCCGGGCGGCGTGGCGTCCAGGGCGTTCTGGAGCAGGTTGATGAGCACCTGCTTGACCTTCTCGAAGTCGGCCGTCAGTCGGATCGCTTCACGGCCCGGCCGGAATTCCAGGTTGACGCGGCGCTTGCGGCTCTCCTCCGCATAGAGGTCCACCGCGTCCTGGATGCACGCGTTGAGGTCCATCAGATCCTTGGCGAGCTCCATGGGCCGGGCGAAACGCACCAGCTCCGAGACCACGTTCTGCAGGCGGTTCACCTCGGCATTGAGCACCTTCATGTGCTGGGCGCGCGGGTCGCCGCCGTCGAAGCTGTCGCTCACCAGTTGGCCGAGGCCCTTGATGGCGACCAGGGGATTGCGGATCTCGTGGGCGATGTTGGCGGCCATCTGCCCGATCAGGGCCAGCCGCTTCTGGTGGTGCATGGTCTGCATGAACGCCTGTTCCTTCTCCCGGGCCCGGGCGTTCTCCAGAGCGATGGCCGCGTTGTTGCACAGAATCCCGAGGAAGTTGATGTCCTCGTACGAGAAGAGCTCGCCGGACAGCTTGGCTTTCAGCAGCAGGATGCCCAGCAGCCGGTCGCGCGACAACAGCGGGGCGATCACCGAAGCTTCCAGTGACCGCAGAAGGGCGATCTCCTCGGGGGGCAGGGCGAGAAAGCGCCGGTGGTTGAGCCGGTCGAACAGCTCGATGGGGTCCCGCTTGTCCATCAGCCAGTGGACCACCTGCCACGACGCGGGAATCTGGACCGAGCGGAAATCCTCGATCTCGGGGTTGCGGGCCGCGGCGCATTCGAACACCTCGGCCTCACCGCTGCGGAGGAAGAAGTAGCCGCCTTTCAGGTATGCCACGGCGGAGATCTTGTTCAGGCTCAGGTCGATGACCGTGGGGATGTCCATCGTGTAGTTCAGCTGCCGGGACGTCTCGAGGATGGTTTCGCGATAGTTGATGTGGGCCCGGTAGAAGACGCGGTCCAACAGCTTGGCGATGGAGGCCTTCAGCGGCTCGATCAGGAACGCCGCCGCCAGCAGAAACAGGATCATGAGCCACATGGGGCCGATCTTGAGATATCGCTGCAGGTCGTCGCCGTACCAGACCAGGAGCAGGAAGTAGAGGAACAGGATGACGCCCGAGACCAGGGTATAGGCGATGCTCTTCTTCAGGACGATGTCGGCGTAGAACACGCGTTTGCGTACAAAGTCGAACAGGAGGGTCAGGCCGAACAGCGCCGCGGCCAGGATTGCGAGGGCGGTGCCTGTCGACAGCCGCGTTTCGGGGAAGAGGCTCTCCGTGGCGAAACCGGCAGCCGGCAGGACCGTGCCGGCGATGAGGCCGAAGTACAGGATGTTGGCGGAGGTGCGCTCGTGCGGCTGGCGCTGCGACTGGAACGCGACGAGGCTGACTGCGATGAGCCCGACGCTGACCGCCAGGGCAGCCAGCCGGGCGGCGGTTTCCAGCACGGTCAGGCCAGGCGAGACGTCGCCAGCCTCCGGCGGGATGACGCCGGCGCCGCCGAACCACGCCGCGCCGGCAGCGGCCAGCAGCGCCGCACCGGCCAGGACCAGCACGCGGGGATTGGCGATCACCGGCACGCGGACGGGATGGTGGGCGATCAGGACGAGCAGCACCACGGGCAGCGCCAGGGCGCCCGGCAGCGCCCACCCGACCAGTCCGGCCAGCGGGGGGAAGGTCAGCGTCCAGCCCAGCAGCAGCAGGCTGGCCATCCCGAAGTAGACCAGCGACTGCAGGAGGCTGAGGAGCGGGTTGGGATAGCGAACGAGCAGGAAGATCGAGATGAGCCCACCCACCAAGCCGAAGAGCAGCCCCAGCAACGTTGCCGGGTGGCGCGCCTCCCACAGCGACAGTTGGACGGTCAGGTCCGCCCAGTTGAAGTCGTCCGCCGTGCGGATGTTCAGGGAGTACGTGGCGCCGAAACCGAGCCGGTTGAGCTTGTGCAGCACCTGCGTGCGGTTGAAGACCGGCTGCTGGTCGATGCTCAGGACCTGGTCGCCCACGGTCAGGCGGTCGGCGAGCGAGGGGTGGACGGCGCTGACGAACACGCCGTATTTTTCCACCAGGTTCGTCCGGAGGCGGTCCATCTCGGCGGGCGACAGCGTGACGAGCTGCAGCCGACCCGTCTGGAGCACCAGCAGGGTCGAGGGGCCGTCGCGGTATGCCAGCTGTGCGCGGATTTCCTCGGCGCGGCCGCTCTGGACGATCCGACCGTTGATGTTGAGAATGCGGTCTCCGGGCCGGAGCGGCGTGAGAATCGGGGCGGATTCCACCTGCAGGGCCAGGTTGTCGGGGTTGAACACAGGGCCCGCCGCGACCAGATCGCCCAGCGTGGCCCGGAGCTGGTAGGTCTTGCCGCTGCGGCGCACGCTGACGTTGACCATGTCCGTTGGGGCGATCTGGCGCCGGATCTCCACCCAATCCTGCGGGCGGACGATGGGCTGGCGGTTAACGGACAGGATGATGTCGCCCGTTTGCAGCGGCAGGCCGGCGGAACCCCTGAGCACGCAGCGATAGTGGTTTTCCACGTCGAAGCCGGGGGTCGGCGTCCGGTTCAGGATGGATGCGGCATACAGCAGAAGAGCCAGCACGGCCACAGACAGGCCGAACGCCGCCAGCTTGAGCATTCGCCAGTGCCAACCGAATTCGGCGGGTGATGCGATCATGCGCTCTCGTCTATTGGGGCCGCTGGCGCGGGGCGCATCCGGCCCGGGGGTCATTCCACCAGCTGGGCGCTGAGTTGCTTGACGTCCTGGTAGAGTGGGGCGCGCTTGTCGCCGTCCTGCAGCACGTTCAGGCAGCGCGCCACCAGCTGGCGCGCCTCATCTTTCTGCGCCGTGGCCGCGGCGATCTTGGCTTTCAGCAACAGGCTGGGCGCGTGGTTGGGATTGATGGAGAGGTTCTGGTTGATGACGTCCCGCGCCAGATCGATCTGGCCCGAAGCCAGGTAGGCCTCAGCGAGCGCCCAACGGGCGAAGATAGCGCGGTGCGGTATGGCGATCGCATCGGATACCTTGCGGAACAGCTCGATGGCTGTGCTGAAGTTGCCCAGCGAGGTGTTCATCCGGCCCACCAGATAATCATAGAGGGGATCGCCCTTGTATCTCGACATGCTGTTCGCGTCTTTAGGATCGGTGCTCTGACGGGTAGCAATCAGCTTCTGCCAGGCGTCCAGCAGTTTGCGCAGCTCGTCCATCCGGCCGGACTGCAGGTTGGAGATTCCCAGCGCGTAATAGGCCAGCGGGGAGCGCGGCGCCAGCTCCAGTGCGGCCTGGGCTTTTTTCAACGCTTTGTCGTACTCGCCCTTGTGGTGATGGATTTCGGCCATCTGCAGGAGCGCGGTGGTCTTCGCATCGCTGCTGGTGGCCCGTTCCCACATCTTCTGGGCGTACTTCATGGCTCGGGTGTGCTGGCCCTTGGCGTTGAGCACCTGGATCATGTGTTCGTGGACGTAGTCCAGGTTGGGATCCAGGTCCAGGGCGTCCTGGAACTGGGCGATGGCCTCGTCGTACCGGCCGGTCATCAGGTAGATCTCGCCGAGGCTGTCATGCGGGTTGGGATGGTCCGGGTACAACTTGGCGTACATTTCCAAGTGCTTGATCGCCAAGTCGTACTTGTAGATGTACGTGTACGTATAGCCCAGCAGGTTGTGCGCCTGGCCCATGTAGGGAGCCAGCTCCAGCGCCCGCTCAAAGCACTCGGCGGCGAGCGTTTGCTTGTTGATGGTGGTGTAGAAGAGCCCGGCCACATAGAACGGCACCGGGTCGCTGCCGTTTTGAACCATGAGTTCCTTGAGCTTGAGATGGGTCTCCTGAACCTGCTCCTTGCCCATGCGCCATTTCTGGGGTAACCGGAGCCAGATCTGCTCGGCCGGCGGGGCGCCGGGCATCAGGGCGTCCACCCGGGCCTTGTAACGGCGGGCTTCATCGTCCATGCCCCGGAATTCCATCACATTGGCCATGAAATAGTTGGTCATGAGATGGTCCGGGTTCAGTTGCAGGGCCTGCCGGAGTGTGTTTTCCGCCGCCTCGAACCGTCGTTCCACGTTGTATTCGAAGTGGAGGTGGATGAGCCGGTACACCTGGTCGCGGGTTTGCGGTGTCATGGTCCGGCCGCCGGTTTCCACCTTGACCCGCGTGGGCGTTGCGGGCACGGCGGCCAGGCAGAGTATCAAAAGCAAACTGAAGCATATTCCACGACGCATAACGTCTCCTCGACGCTGATACATACTCCTACGGAGTGTCGAGTTGGATGTTTCGGCCGGGCGATGGATTTTTCTCATCAACAACCGACTCGGCCCACCCACCATCTCGATGATATAATTATACGTTATCACCCAGTGAGCCACCGTCATGAATCGGACCGAACCCCTAGTTGACCCGAACCGGCGCGCCGAGCTCTTCCCGGTGACGCGGCGGTGGATCTACCTCAACCACGCCGCCGTGGGTCCGTTGCCGGCCTACGTGCTGGACGCCGCCCGCCACTATCTTGAGGCGATCTCGCGGGATGGCGACCACCACTGGCAGGAAACCCTCCAGGTGGTGGAGGATGCCCGCACGCTCCTCGCCGAGCTTGTCGGGGCCCGGCCAGAGGAGATCGCATTCACCCGGAACGCCTCCGAGGGGATCAGCGTGCTGGCCAACGGCCTGGACTGGCAGCCGGGCGACAACGTGGTCCTGCCGGCCATCGAGTTTCCCGCCAACGTGTTTCCCTGGCAGAACCTGGCCCGCCGGGGCGTGGATGTCCGGTACGTCCCGCTCCGGGACGGACGCTGCGAGGCGGCGGACATCATCGCCCGAATGGACGGGCGCACGCGGGTGGTTTCGGTGAGTTCGGTCCAGTTCTTCAACGGTTTTCGTCTGGATCTGGCGCCCCTGGGCGCGTTCTGCCGCGACCGCGGAGTGTTATTCTGCGTGGATGCCATCCAGCAACTGGGCGCGCTGCCACTTGATGTGGGCAGCGGGAGCGTGGACTTCCTCGCCTGCGGCGGGCACAAGTGGCTGATGTCCGGCGAGGGCATCGGGTTCCTCTACTGCCGGGCGGAACTGCTGGACCGGCTCCATCCGGCCGCAGTGGGGTGGATGGGCGTGCGCGACTGGGAGCACATGCTCAACTACCGGCTGGAGTTTCCCCCGGCGGCCCGGCGGTTTGAGACCGGCAACCTGTCGGCGTTCGGCGTGCACAACCTGAAAGCCGCGGTGGGCCACTACCTCCGGCTGGGACCGGCGGCCGTGGCCGCCCGTATCCTGACCCTGGCGGAACTGACGGCCGAAGCGGCCGGACAGCGGGGCTGGACGGTGCTCTCGCCCGACGGACCGGCGCGTTCGGGGATCGTGTCGTTCCGCGTGCCCGGCTGCGATGCCGTCGACCTGGTGGCGCGGCTGTCGGCGGCCGGCGTCCAAGCGGCGGTCCGCAACGGCGCCGTCCGCATGTCGCCCCATTTTTACAACACCGCCGAAGAGGTGGCCGAGGCGTTCATCCGCCTGGACCGGATCGTCAAATCAACCGACGGAAGGTGATCATATGAAATTGCTGACATCCGCGCAGATGCGTGAAGTGGATCGCCGCACCACCACAGAGATCGGCATCCCCGGCACCACCCTCATGGAGAACGCCGGCATTGCCGTCGTGCAGGTCCTGGAGGAGGAGTTCGACAAGCTCGACTCGTTCCACATCGGTGTGATCTGCGGCCGGGGCAACAACGGCGGCGACGGCTTCGTGATCGCCCGGCACCTGTTCCTGCGAGGGATCACGCCCCACGTCTACGTCATCGGCGGCGCCGACGGGATCACGGGCGACGCCCGGGTCAACCTGGAAATCATCCGGAATTACCGGGACATCCCCATCGCAGAAGTCACCGCGTCGGACGACCTCGAATCGCTCCGCCAGGATCTGCAGTCGTTCCATCTCGTTGTGGACGCACTCCTCGGCACCGGCCTCAACCAGCCGGCGGAGGGGCTCCAGGCCGACGTCATCCGCGCCGTCAACGATTCACCGGCGACCGTGGTGGCCGTGGACCTACCCTCGGGCCTGTTCGCCGACGAATACCGCCCGGTGGAAACCGCGGTGTTCGCCGACCTCACTGTGACCTTCACCGCGCCCAAGCCGGGCCTGATCCTGGGCGACGCCGGCGTTTACACGGGGGATCTGTACACGGTGTCCATCGGCACACCGGATTTCCTGCTCGATGTTCCGGAACACGCCCTGAACCTGCTGTCGGCCGACGACGTGCGCGGCTTCTTCCTGCCCCGCAAGAAGGACACCCACAAGGGCAACTTCGGCCACATTCTGGTGGTCGGCGGCGGGCGCGGCAAGACCGGCGCCGTGAAACTGGCCGGACTGGCGGCGCTCCGCAGCGGCGCCGGCCTGGTGACCATCGCCGTGCCGGCCGCGCTGGCCGCCGTGGCCGCAGGCGACGTCCCCGAGCTGATGGTGGAAGCGCTGCCGGGCGGCGACGACGGGTGTTTCAGCCCGGCCGCCGCCGGCCGCATCCTGGAGCTGCTCAAGACGCGCGACGTGCTGGTGATTGGGCCCGGTCTCGGATGCCAACCCGATTCCGTCGCCCTGATTCGGGACCTGCTGCCCCAACTGGAGGTCCCCGTGATCCTGGACGCCGACGCCCTCAACTGCCTGGCGGAAGATCCCGAGCTGCTCAAGCGGATCCAGGTCTCGGCGGTGCTGACGCCGCACCCCGGCGAGATGGCCCGGCTGGTGGCCCGCCGCACGGGCGAGGTGCAGGAAAACCGCGAGATGATCGCCCAGGATTTCGCCCGCAAGTACGGGCATTACCTCATCCTCAAGGGACATCGGACCGTGGCCGCCGATCCGGACGGCCAGGTCTGGATCAACCCCACCGGTAATCCGGGCATGGCCACAGCCGGCTCCGGGGATGTGCTCTCCGGCATCCTGGGCGCCTTCTGTGCCCGGATCAACCACCAGAACCCGGAGGCGTGGGCGCTGGCGTGCAACGCGGCGGTCTACGTCCACGGCCTGGCGGGGGACCTGGCCACCGAGAAACTGAGCGAGGAGTCGGTCATCGCCCGCGACATCGTCCGGTTCATCTGCCCCGCCATCCGGCGGATCCGCGAATCGTGAGCCGGACGCGGTTCATCACTGAATCGGAGGCGGAGACCTTCGCCTTGGGCCGGGCGCTGGCGCGGCGGCTGGCGCTGCCGGCCACCGTCCTGTTTTTCGGAGAGCTGGGCGCGGGGAAGACCGTCTTCATCCGGGGGATGTGCCGCGAGCTGGACGTGTCGCCGGCCGACGTGCGCAGCCCCTCCTTCACCCTCGTCAACGAGTACCGCGGCCGCTGCCGCGTCGCGCACGTCGATTTGTACCGGCTGAGCGGACCGGCCGACCTCGAGTCCATCGGGTATCACGATCTGGACGAGACGGCCGACCTGCTGCTGGTTGAATGGGCCGAGCGGCTCGAGGCGGCGCAGCCGGGGGCGGTGGAAGTCCGGATGGAACATCTCGGCGACGACCGTCGCCGGGTGACCATCGTCAACGGCCCCGACGGTGTCGCCGCCGAGACGACCTGAGGCGGACCGGGCGCGGGCGGCGCGTCAGTGATACCAGCGGAACAGCACGTCGCCGTGGTGGATGCGCGTCAGGCACTCGGTGTACGCGTTGGCCTGGTAGCGGAGCAGCAGGGGAAAGGCCCGGTCGCGCTGGAAGCAATACGTACGGCCCAGGCTGTCGGTGGCCGCGAGCGCAGGCACCGACCGGCCATCGACGGTCATCGTCGTTTCCCCCGTTTGCCGCAGCCAGCTTGGATAGCGCTGGATCTGGAGCTTGGCCTGCCGTCCCCCTTCCAGTTCGTCATACACCGCGGCGCTGAGCACGAGGAGCGTACCGTCCAGCGGCAGCTCCCGTCCGTTCTCCAGGACGACGCTGCGGTAATAGCGGCGAGATTCCGCCAGCACCCTGGCCGGGACGACGAAGGCGCCCAGGCGGAACGCCTCCTCCCACTCCACCCGCCACTCCGGCGCGACGGCGCGGATCCGGAACACCGTCCGGGTTCCTGACTGGGCGTTCAACCCGGCCACCTGGCCCGTGTACTCCAGCACCATGGGCGCGGCGAGCGCAATGCGGTCGGTCGTTGGCCCGGCGGGGCAGGCGACGGCTGGAGCCAGCCCGGCGAACAACAGGGCGGCGACGGAGCGGAGCGTGATCCTCATGATTCCACGGCCTCCTCGGCGAACACCCGCCGGAAGATCGCATCGACGTGGCGCAGCTGGTGCTCGAGGCTGAAGTGGCGGGCGATCTCGGCCTCCGACAGGTGGCGCCGGATGTCGGCGTCGGCCAGGACCAGCGCCTGGAAGTCGCCGCCGGTCTCCCACGCGCGCATGGCCGCCCGCTGGATCCAGGCGTAGGCGGTTTCGCGCAGGACACCCCGTTCGGTAAGCGCCAACAGCAGCTGACCCGAGTAGATGAGCCCGCGGGTCAACGCGAGATTGCGCCGCATGGCCTCCGGATAGACGTGCAGGCCGGCGACGATGCCCGTCAGGGTGCGGAGCATGTAGTGGACCAGGGTGGTGCTGTCGGGCAGGATGATCCGCTCCACCGAAGAGTGGGAGATGTCCCGCTCGTGCCACAGCGCCTGGTCCTCGAGGGCGGCCAGCACGTGACTGCGGACCACCCGGGCCAGACCGCAAATCTGCTCGCACCTGACCGGATTGCGCTTGTGCGGCATCGCCGACGAGCCCTTCTGCCCGGTGCGGAACGGCTCCTCCGCCTCGCGCACCTCGGTCCGTTGGAGGTGGCGGATCTCGAGGGCGATCTGTTCGAGAGTGCCGGCCAGAACGCCGAGGGTGGAGAGGAACTGGGCGTGACGGTCGCGCTGCAGCACCTGGGTGCTGATGGGCGCATGGTCGATCCCGAGCTCCGCGCAGACTTCGGCTTCGATCTCCGGGTTCAGGTGGGCGAAGGTGCCCACCGCGCCGGAGATCTTGCCGCAGACCACTCCGCGGCCGGCCAGATCGAGAAAGGGCCGCTGGCGCTGCAGCTCGGCGTACCAGAGGGCGAACTTGAGGCCGAGGGTGGTGGGCTCGGCATGGACCCCGTGGGTGCGGCCGATGACGGGGAGGGTTTTGTGGCGGAAAGCCATCGTCTTGAGTGCGGCGGCCAGCGCGTCGGTCTCGGTGCGGATCGCCGCCACCGCCTCCCGGAGCACCAGCGCCTGGGCGGTGTCCACCACGTCGGTGGAGGTGAGTCCGTAGTGGAAGAAGCGGGAGTGCTCGCCCACCTGTTCGGCCACCGCCGTGGTGAACGCGATCACGTCGTGATGGGTGACGGCTTCGATCTCCTGGATGCGCGGGATCGAGAACGCGGCCTTCGCCTCGATGGCCGCGACCGCCTCCGCCGGGATCATACCGCGCCGGCCCAGCGCCCGACAGACGGCCAGTTCCACCTGCAGCCAGCTGTCGAACTTGCGTTCCTCGCTCCAGATCCTGGCCATCTCCGGGGTGGTGTAGCGGGGAATCATGGGCGCGCCTCCTTCAGTCGATGGTAATCAGCGGGGTGGGCCGGTCCTGGTCGGCGACGATGATCTCGAACGCGTCGGCGCGGGCTGCCGTGCGCTCCGCCAGCGCGTCCCGGACGTTCTGGCGGGCGATCTCGGGGTGGTTGTTCTTCCGGCTCAGATGCGCCAGCACGATGGTGGCGGCGGCGCCATCGAAGTCCTGGGCCAGAAACCGGCCGAGATCCCGGTTGCTCAGGTGGCCCACCCGGCTCAGGACGCGCTGCTTGAGCGGCCAGGGATAGGGGCCTATTTTGAGCATCTCCTCGTCGTGGTTGGACTCGATGACCAGGCAGTGGGACTGCCGGATCCGCTGGCGGACCAGCTCCGTCATGCAGCCCAGATCGGTGACGTGCGCCAATTGGACGCCCCGGCAGCGGATGATGAAGCCGCAGGGGTCCACGGCGTCATGGGAGACGGCGAAGGGGATGACCTCAAGGGGCCCGACACCGAACGGCTGCCCGACCTGGAAGTGCTCCGCGGGGGCTTCCGTGCCGTTCAGCGCGGTGCCGGCGGCGGTGCCTGGGGACAGGAATACGGGCACCGGCGCGGATTTGAGGAAGACCGGCAGTCCGCCGATGTGGTCCCGGTGCTCGTGGCTGATCAGGATCCCGGACAGGCGATCGGGGCGGATGCCCGCCTCCCGCAGACCGTGGCTGATGCGCCGGGCATTGAGCCCGCAGTCGATGAGGATGTGGCAGTCCCCCGAGGAAACGAGGGTGCAGTTGCCGCCGCTGCCGCTGCCAAGGAGACGTACTTTCAACATGGTGTCGGCGCCTGGGTGGTCATCTCAAGCGTGCCAAATTATCACACCCGTCAGGGGCGCGCAAGGCACATTCCGCGGTGCGGCCGGCCTGCGCCCGGAGCCGCTCAGCGAGGCGGCGGCGGTGCGGCGGGCTCCGCTGGCGGCACCAGCCCGGCCGCGTGGCGGCGATCCTCCAGCGTCAGGATCACCCGCGGCGCCGCGGGGTGATCCGTGTGCACGACCAGGTGCGTCGGCGGCTGCATGGGGAGTGTGGTTTCCAAATCCAGGCGGAACGTGATTTTCTGGACGTGGACCGGTTTCCCCCCCGCGGTGCGTTCCAGGGGCCGGGCGACCGCCGATAGCCAGGGCGGCGTCTCGACACGGGTGACGGTGAACGGCACGCTGTCCCACAGGTAGACCACCCGCTCCGGCGGGCTGCTCTGGGCGAAATCGAGCAGGTCCAGATAGCGGGTGGACGGCTGGATGGGCCCCGTGACCAGGCCGCGCACCGGCACACGCACCCGCTCCTCCGCCTTTCCCGAAAACACCAGCTCCACCCATTCGTCCAGCATCACTTCGGCCTCCGCCACTTGGAGCCGGACGGACACGCGGTAGTGGCGGTCGTCCACGGGCGTGAAGGCAGCCGTGACGGTTGGGGAGGATCCGCTCACCGACTGGAGCGCGTGGACGTCGTCGTCGTTGATCGCGACGGCCAGCTCCGCGGTCGCGCCGTTGACATGCTCTTTCGGCGCCATGCTGAAACTCAGGATGTCCGGTGAGACATCGAGGCGGGTGTACGCGTCGCCAACGATGTAGAACGCGGCGCGCGGCTGACGCGGGTCGTCGGTCACCAGCCAGACGCCGTCGTAAAATGAGCCCCGCTTGTCGCGGACGTCCAGCACGATTTCCAGCGACGTGGATTCCTGCGGCGCCAGCCGGTTGGCGCCCAGGCTGAAGCGGGCGCACTCGCACATGGGCTCGACCTCGAGGATATTCAGCGGGGCGGTACCGGTATTGGCGATGGTGAAGGTGTGGACGATCGGCGGTCCGGCGGCGGAGATGCGGCCCGCGTCGTAATAGCGGTCGGTGGCGGTGAGCATCGGTCCTGCGGCGGCGGGCGCGACCGGCGCCTGGGCGGCCAGCGCGCAGCCCAGCCATCCGGCCAGACCGATTCGGATCACCTGGACAGCGAGCGAGCGGTTCATGACACGGACATTGTAACCCGGACCGGATGAGGCGCGAAGCAGTTTCCATTGTGAGGCGGCCCGTCCGGCGGCGGGCGAAAACAACCGGCTTCTTCAGCCTCCCTGAAACCGCAGGCCCGGCAAAGGGTTTGCAAAAGCCGTCGAGATGAAAAATCCCAGATGGCCCGACTCATTGCTGTCAAATCACCGTATGTCGGGTCCGGCTCATGCGCCAAGTCCTGGGTTCCCTGAACATGAGTGCCAATAATCAGAGCCCGATCCGCACCCTGCTGCCAGTTTAGGCCGCTGAATCTGGAGCGTAAATCAGAGATTTCCTGATAACGGCCTTCAAATATCCTGATGTCCGCTGCCGCGGGGCAGCGATTGGCCGCCGGGCGGGTCAGAGCGGCGCGCGGCCTTCGCGGATCGCGTACTTGGTCAGCTCGGCGATGCAGTGCAGATTGAGTTTGGCCATGATCGGCAGCCGGTACGAGTCAACGGTCTTGTCGCTCACGCAGAGGATACCGGCGATTTCCTTCGTGATTTTGCCTTCCGCGATGAGTTGCAGCATTTCCAACTCGCGCGGGGTGAGGGGTTGGGGCGGAGCCGGATCGGCGGCAAATTCCTTGCCGTCGTCCTCGACGACAGTGAGCACCTGCCCGTGCTCCTGTCGCAGCAACACCCGGATCCGGCGGGCGCCCGCGTGCTTGATGGCGTTTACCAGCGGCTCCCGCACACCCTGGAACAGCAGAGCCCGCTTCTCGATGGTCGACGGTTCGGGCTTGGGGTCGGAATCGAGCGTGATGGCGAGACCCGACTGCTGGTTCAGGTGCTCCACCAGCCAGTCGGTGGCGGCTTCAAGCCCCAGCCGATCGAGGACGGGCGGGCTGATTTCGGCGATGGCGTCGGGATGGCCCAGCAGCGTCCGGATCAGCGTTGGGAAATCAGCCGCGGCCGCCGGCGGGGGTCGGATTCCAGTTCCGGAAATTTCAGTCGGTCGACGGCCATCCGGTGTCGTGCCTCAGACGAGGAATTTCTGGACATCCCCATGGGGCGCCGGGATGATCACCGCAGCCACGAACAGGCCGGTATGGGCGATGGCCGCCTCCCCGGCCTGGATCGCCGCCTCGACGTCGGCGACCGATCCGGTCAGAGTCAGGACCGCCTTGCCGCCGATGCCGTTGGCGAGGCGGATCTCGATGAGGTCCACGGCGGCGGCCTTGGCGGCCGCGTCGCCGGCAAGGATGCCCGTCAGGGCCGAGTAGCTTTCCAGCACGCCCACCGCGGCCAGCGCGGCGATGGCGGCGGTGCCGGTGAGCGCGGGAAACACCTGCGGGTGCGCGTTGGGGATGATGAATTCGTCGACGACGGCGCCCGGCGCGGCGGCTTTGCCGGTGGCAATGGCGGCCTCGACGCTGGACACCTCGCCGTGAACGAGGGTCATGTACTTGCCCGGACAGATGCTCTTCGACGCGAACAGCTCCACCGCGGCCGCCTTGGCCATGGCGTCGGCGGCGAAGATGCCGCGGGCGATGCTGTTGAACTCCAGGGCTCCGATGGCGCTGGCAATCATGCGATGTCTCCTCCACGGGATCTTCGGGCGCGGGGCGGGGCGGTGGCGATGACCACGACGTCGTCCGCGCGGACCACCGTTCCGGCGGCGGGCGCGTGCACGTGGGCGCCCAGGGCGCCGGCCGGGACCCGGCCGACGGCCTGCGCCGCGGCCACC
>JAAYUB010000022.1 GCA_012517875.1 Acidobacteriota bacterium
AGGGAGGCTGAATATGGCGGGGTTGACGAGACTCGAACTCGCGACCTTCGGCGTGACAGGCCGACGTTCTAACCAACTGAACTACAACCCCGCGTGCTTTAAAGACCCGTGATCCGTTTCCTGGTGGGCGGTACAGGGCTCGAACCTGTGACCTCCGGCTTGTAAAACCGATGCTCTCCCAGCTGAGCTAACCGCCCCGGAAGAAGGCATATTTATAGCCGAGCCCTCCAAATGTGTCAAGGAGAATTTCGGAAATCCGCATCGAACGTGGGCTCAGTGTTCCAGGCGGAGGGTCAGCCACAGATTGCCCAACCCCAGAGCCAGCGCGGCGAGGAACACGGCCGGATAGCCGGAGGCGTCCCAGAGGAACCCGCCAAGGAACGGCACGATCATGGACACCGCGTGATCCAACGTCAGCCCCATGGACAGGGTGGGCGCGATTTCCCGCTTGTCCGCGGCGATTTTGTTCAGGTAGGTGATCCGGGCGATCCGGGTGGCGAACATCAGGCTGTCGAGCACGAACAATCCGTACAACAGATGGATGTTCGCCGAGAGGGCGAACCCCAGGCAGATGGCCGCCATCGCCACGCCGTCGACCACCAGCACGGCGCGCTCGCCGAACCGATCCACCGCCAGACCGAAGTACTGGCGGAACACCACGCCGCCCACCGCCGCCGCCATGACCAGCAGGGCGATGGTCTGGGGCGGCGTGTGGAACACGCTCACCAGCACCCACGGGCTGAACGTGAGGAAGAGCTGCTTGCGGGCGCCCCAGAAAATATTGAGGAGATAGAACCGGGTGTACCGCTTCTTCAGCACGAACCGGCGGTGGTTGCCGCCGCCGTCGCCGGGCAGGCGCAGCCGGCTGAAGGCCACGGCCGCCAGAATCGCCGTGGCGGCGGCCAGCGTGTAGACACCCGGGTAGCGAACGCCCAGCCGGTCCATTAACAGCCAGACGGCCGCGGTGCCCAAGATCATGGACAGGTTCCGCGCACCGGTGAGCTGTCCCAGCCGCCGACCGGCCCGGTTCGCCTCGGCCAGCTTCAGGCCGATGGTGGCTTCGGCGGTGATGAACAGGTGGTCCCCGAGGCTCCATAGCATCATCCAGAAGATCATGAGGGACAGCGTGGGGGACAGGTACCCGAGGCCCAGGATGCCGACCCCGGTCGTCAGTCCCACCAGCACGGCCCACAACCGGAGTGAGAACGCGGCGAGGGCGCCGGTGACGAAGATCATGGCGAAGCCGGGCAGCTCCCGCGGGAATTCGATCAGGCCGCGGGCCGAGGCGCTGACGTGGAACGAGTCGAAGAGGTAATTGTTGAAGGTGGCGGTGAGAATGCCGTTGTTGATTCCCAGCAGCAGGGCGCCGACCAGAAACACCCGCAGGCTCGGACTGGACTCCCGCCATCGGTTGCGGTATCGGGTCAGGATGCGCACGAAACTCCTTCTCACTTTCCCGGCCGTCCGCACATCCGTCAAATTGAGGCAACGCCGGCGGCGAACCGTCATCCAACAGGACTGTCGTCATCGCCGGTCGGGTGTCGCGGCCGGTCAAATAACAGTTGAACACCAGACCGCCTTCATCGTACAAACATCAATCGGCGACGGACGATCCGGAGATGACCGCCCATTATGGCACCGGCGCCGTCGAATGCAACCACTTTCCCAAGGGAGTTCACATGACGCTCCGCCCCTGCCCTGCTCGCCGCTCCTGTTCCAGGCTGCTGCGGGCTCTGGTCGTGATCTTCGCCACCGCGCTAGGCATGCTCCACGCTCCCGCCATCCCGCCGCCGCCTCCGCGGGACGCCGCCGCCCTGCAGCTCACCCTGGACCGGCTGACGGTGCTGGGCAGCATCCTGTATGTGGCGCCCCACCCCGACGATGAAAACACCGCCCTGCTGGCGTACATGGCGCGCGGGCGAAAGGTCCGCGCGGCGTACCTGTCGCTGACCCGCGGCGGCGGCGGCCAGAACCTCATCGGCACCGAGCAGGGACCGCTCCTGGCCGCTGTCCGCACCCAGGAGTTGCTGGCAGCCCGCCGCATTGACGGGGCCGAGCAGTTCTTCACGCGGGCGCGGGATTTCGGCTACTCCAAGACGCCCGAGGAGAGCCTGGCCATCTGGGGCCGCGAGGCCGTGCTGGGCGACGTGGTCTGGGTGATCCGCCGATTCCAACCCGACGTGATCGTCACCCGCTTCCCGTCCACCGGCGAGACGCACGGCCACCATACCGCCTCGGCCATCCTGGCCCTGGACGCCTTCCATGCCGCCGCCGACCCGGCGCGCTTCCCGGAGCAACTCCAGTGGGTCAAGCCGTGGCAGGCGCGCCGGATTTTCTGGAACGCCTGGCGGCCGCCGTCTGATCGCACGTTCGATGCCACCGGTCTCATTCAGCTCAATCCCGGCGCCTACGATCCGCTGTTCGGCGAATCGTTCGCCGAGACCGCCGCCCGCAGCCGTTCCATGCACAAAACCCAGGGATTCGGCGTGCTGGCCCGCCGCGGCGCGTACACCGACTACTTCAAGTTGCTGGCCGGGGAGCCGGCCGCCGCCGACCTGTTCGAGGGCATCGACACCACCTGGGCCCGGGTGCCGGGCGGCGATGCGGTCGGCCGGTTGCTCAGCGAAGCGGCCGCCCGCTTCAATCCCCGCCGGCCCAGTGACGTGCTGCCGCTCCTCCTGCAGGCCTGGGAGGCGCTGGCAGCGCTGGACCATCCATGGGCGGCGGTGAAACGCGAGGAGCTGAGGGACGCCATCCGCGACTGCGCCGGGCTTTGGCTGGAGGCGATCGCCGAAACGGACACGGCCGCGCCGGGCGAAACCATCAAGGTGTCTGTCACCGCCATCAACCGGTCGGGGGCACGGGTCACCTGGACGTCCGTGACCGCCGCCGGCAAGACGGAGACGCGCGACACCGTCCTGGCCGCCGATCAACCCGACACGCGGCAACTCGCCGTGACCATACCGCCGGACGCAGCCGTCTCCCAACCGTACTGGCTGCTCCAGGAGCCCGAGCGGGGCGTCTATCGCGACAACGACCCGTCGCGGCGGGGGCTGGCCGAAAATCCGCCGGCGCTCGAGGTCGTCTTCTATTTGACGTTTGGGAACACGGTCATCGATTTTCCCGTGCCCGTGCGCTACCGCTGGCGCGACGCGGTGGAGGGCGAGCAGTACCGGCCGTTCATCATCCAGCCGCCCGTCATGATCCGCTCGGTGGACCGGGTGGAGATGTTCGCCGACAACCGGCCCCGCGACATCCGCTTCACTGTCGTCGCCGGACGGCCCGGAGTCAGGGGTACGGTCACCGCCGTCGTCCCCGACGGCTGGCAGGTGGAACCGGCCGAACAGCCGTTCGCGCTGGAGCGGAAGTCGGACGAGAGCGCCTTGTCCGTCCGCGTGACTCCGCCTGCCGGCGCCGGCACGGCGGTGCTGGATCTGGCCGCGGTGACCGATGGCGGCACCTATCGTCAGGGCCTGCAGCAGCTGGCCTATCCGCACATCCCCACCCAGACCCTGTTCCCGCCCGCTCACCTGCACCTGGTGCGGCTGGACCTGCGGCGCGACGGCCGCCGGATCGGCTACATCATGGGTGCCGGCGACGACGTGCCCGACTGCCTGCGGCAGATCGGCTACACGGTGGATCTGCTCTCGGACGAGGCGCTCGAATCGGGCGATTTGGCGGCGTACGACGCCATCGTAGCCGGGGTTCGGGCCTACAACACGCGGTCGCGGCTGGCCACGCTGGCGGGCCGCTTGGCCGACTACGTCGCCGCCGGCGGCACACTCGTCGTCCAGTACGCCACCGACCGCGGCCTCGTGGCGGACCCCGTGGGTCCTCTCCCGCTCACGCTCACCCGGAACCGCGTCACCGACGAGGAATCGCCGGTCATGTTCCTCCTCCCGGAGCATCCCGTCCTGAACACCCCCAACCGGATCACCGCGGCGGACTTCGCCGGCTGGGAGCAGGAGCGCGGCCTCTACTTCGCCGGGGAGCGGGACCCGCGATTCGCCGCGCCGCTGGCCATGCACGACCCGGGCGAAACGCCCATGGACGGCGGGCTTGTCGTGGTCCGGCACGGCCGGGGCCATTTCGTCTACACCGGACTGGCCTTCTTCCGGCAGCTCCCAGCGGGCGTCCCCGGCGCGTACCGCCTCTTCGTGAATCTGCTCTCGCTGGAGGCCGCCGATGAGTGATCCCGCCACCCGACGCGGGCCGGAGCCGCTCGAGGAGCCGCCGCCGTTCTTCGGGACGTGGCGACGCTTCTACCTCGTGGTGGCGGGCAACCTGCTGGGCTGGATCGTGCTGTTCTACCTTTTCCAGCGGTGGTTCTCATGACGCTCCTGGACTGGCTGGTGCTGGGCGGCACTCTGGCCTTCATCACCGGTTTCGGCATCTACAAGGGCCGCCAGGCGAACAGCCTCCAGGAGTACTTATTGGCGGGCCGCCGCATGCGTTGGTACTCGGTCACCCTGGCCATCATGGCCACCCAGGCCAGTGCCATCACCTTCCTCTCCACCCCCGGCCAGGGGTACGCCGACGGCATGCGGTTCGTCCAGATGTACCTCGGCCTGCCGCTGGCCATGATCGGCATCGCCGCGGTGGCAGTTCCCATCTACCACCGGCTGAAAATCCTCACCCCCTACGAATACCTCGAGCAGCGGTTTGATACCAAAACCCGGCTGCTGACGGCGTTCCTCTTCCTGCTTCAGCGCGGCCTGGCCACGGGCCTGACGATCTATGCGCCGTCGCTGGTGCTGTCGGTGCTGCTCGGCTGGAACCTGTCGCTGACCATCCTGGTCATGGGCGGGCTCATGATCACCTACACCGTCACCGGCGGCGCCCGGGCGGTGAGCCGCACCCAGCCGCAACAGGCGGCGGTGATTTTTCTGGGCATGACCGCCGCCTTCGTGGTTCTGGTGTGGCGGCTGCCGCACGACGTCTCCACAACAGGCGTGCTGCAACTGGCCGGTCACCTCGGGCGGCTCAATCCGATCGACTGGACTTTCGACTTGCAGAACCGCTACAACATTTGGTCAGGTCTGATCGGCGGGTTCTTCCTGGCATTGTCCTACTTCGGAACGGATCACTCGCAGGTGCAGCGCTACCTCACCGGCCGGTCGGTGGCCGAGAGCCGCACCGGCCTGCTCACGAACGGCCTGCTGAAGGTACCCATGCAGTTCGCCATCCTGCTGCTGGGCGCGCTGCTCTTCGTGTTCTACCAGTTCAATCCGGCCCCGCTCTTCTTCAACCCTGTGGAAACCGCCAAGGTGGTGGCGAGCGAGCGGCGGGCCGAATGGCTGGAACTGGAGGGGCGGCACCAGCGACTGCTCGAGGAAAGGAAGCAGCGGGCGCAGGAACTGGCCCGGATCATTGATGATGGGCCGGCGGATTCCGACGCAAAGGCCCGGCAGGCGCTGGCGGCAGCCGACCGGGCCGTGGACCAGACTCGCACCGCCGCCGCGCGGCTCATCCAAGAGGTGGATCCGACGGCGAACACCAACGACGTGAACTACGTGTTCCTGACGTTCGTGCTCCACTACCTGCCGGCCGGGCTGGTGGGCCTGATCCTGGCGGTGGTGTTCTCCGCCTCGATGTCGTCCACCTCGGGCGAACTGGCGGCGCTGTCCGCCGTCACCGTCGTGGACGGCTACCGCCGGCTCACCAGGGGCGCCGTCGGGGAACGCCGCGAGGTGGCTGTGTCGCGGCTGGCCACCCTCGCCTGGGGTGCCTTCGCCATGTTCTTCGCCGAGTACGCCGGCCGCCTGGGCACACTGGTGGAGGCCGTCAACATTCTCGGCTCTCTCTTCTACGGCACCATCCTGGGCATTTTTCTCGTGGCGTTTTTCGCCAAGCGCGTGCGCGGCAATGCGGTATTTATCGCCGCGCTGGTCGCCGAAGCGGCGGTAATCGCCTGCTGGCTGTGCACTCCCGTCTCGTTCCTCTGGTACAACGTGGTGGGTTGCATCATGGTCATCGGGCTCGCCCTGTTGTTCCATTCTGTTGAAAGATACTTTCTATCGACGATTGGCCGCACCGGTCCTTGCAGTTGATTCATGTTGACAATATCGTCATTTCCCAATATAAATCATTCATCACTCTTAATTTCGTCGGCAAAGGAGGAAAGATGGAACAGTGGCTGCCTCTGATCATTCAGCTGGTGAGCGGTGCGTTGGGCGGCAACCTGGCGGGAGCTTTGATGAAGAAGTTTTCTCTGGGCACCCTCGGCGATTCCATCGTCGGCATTCTGGGCGGCGGAATTGGCGGGTTCCTCCTCAAGTTGTTGGGGGTTGCGCTCTCGGGCGGGGCCGGTCTGGACCTTGGTTCCATTATCGGGAACATTGCGGCTGGCGGTGTCGGCGGCGGTGTCCTGATGGCCATCGTGGGACTCATCAAGAAGGCGCTGGCCAAGTAATCTCGGATCTCTCGGATCCGCCCGGCGCTGTTGCTGGAAGGATCCTGACAACATGCTGTCAAGATAATGAGAAGAGCCCCGGAATCGGGGCTCTTTGTTTATCGAATGACGGATCCCATCGGTCCTGCGGTTGCTATTTTTTCCACTCCGCCAGCAAGCCCTCCATCTCCTTCAGGTTGAAGGGGGGCTGTTCCATCTTGCGGCCCATCACCAGCGCTGTTTCCATGGTCGCCACGGCCTCGCCCTTCTGGCCTTGTTTAGCCAGAATGCGCGCCTTCGCCGCCAGGTTGTAGTAGGTTTCCTGAATCGCCACCGAGGTGTTGATCCACTTGAGCGCCTCATCGAGGTTGGTGTCATGGTCCAGGCAGAACATGGCCGCCCGATACGGCTCCGTCCAGTAGCGGGCCATGGTCTTGCGCGCCTGGTTCAGGAACTTGCCGGCGGTGTCCACGCTGAGTTTTACCGGAACGCCCACTTTTTCCCACTGGAGCATCAGGGTGGCGGAGTCCTCCTTGAGGTCAGCGAACACGAACTGCATCCACTCCGTATGCGCTACGATCACCGGCTTGACCTTCACGCGCAGGATGTCCTCCTCCTGCTTGTAGCCCATGGTGCCCCACATGGCGGTGTTCTTGTTGACGATGAATGTCCACTCGTCGGCGCCAGGGATGGTCGCCAGTGCATACGTGCCGGCCGCCAGCTCCTGCCCCTCCACCTTGACCGGATCGCTGATGGTCAGGAGAGTGGCCTCGTTGGCACCGGTGCGCCACACTTCGTTATAGGGGACCAGGCCGCCCCAGATCGTCCGCTCCTTGACGCCGGGGCGGCAATAGGTGACAGTCACGGTCGTAGTGCCGATGGTCTGAGTGACCACAGCTTTGGGACTGACTCGGGGTATTTCCAAACCCTGGGCCTGAAGGGGGATCACTGCCAGCACCAACGCCAGCAGCACCATCGAAACGAGTTTAGCCATGTTCATGTTGCCTCCTTACAAATTTCGCCGGAGTTGCCGCAGGAGCGGTCAGACCGAGTGTGTGTCATCTGCCCCGTTGAGGCGTTCACTCGACCGCGGTGTTGGCTTCCTCCCGGATGTTGAACGTATTCTACCAGACCTCGGATTGGATTCATACCTCACCGAACGGTTTCAGGGAAGCGCCTGGCAGCGGCAATAAACCGGAAAATACCTGTTTATTGCTTGGCAGCCACACAGTGGGATGATACACTGATTTTTTAATTCAGCCGGCTGCCCACCGGCAATCCCCGGAGGCGACATGGATTCCAATTCGAAGCACGGCTTCAGCACGTTGCAGGTCCACGGCGGCCATCACCAGGACTCGCTGGGTGCGGTGAACGTGCCCGTCTATCTAAGCTCCACCTTCGCCTTTAAAAATGCCGCCCACGGGGCTTCTCTGTTCGCCGGCGATTCGGACGGGTATATCTATACCCGGATCAGTAACCCCACCATCCGGGCCTTGGAGCGCGCCGTGGCCGAGATGGAAGGAGGCTTCGACGGCATCGCCACCAGCTCCGGGATGGGCGCCGTGTCCACCATCTACTTGGCGCTGCTGGACCAGGGGGCCCACGTGGTGAGCACGGCTTCGGTTTACGGCCCCTCGCGGCTGATCGTGGAAAAACACCTCAGCCGGTTCGGCGTGGCGGCAACTTTTGTCGACACGTCCGACACGAACAAGGTCCGGCAGGCCTTCCGCCCCGAAACCCGCGTGTTGTACGTGGAAACGCCATCCAATCCCACCATGCAGGTTACCGATCTGGCCGCCATGTCGGAATTGGCCCACGCTCACGGCGCCGTCCTGGTGGTGGATAACACCTTTGCCACCCCGTACCTGCAACGGCCGCTGGAACTCGGCGCCGATGTGGTCTTCCATTCGGTGACGAAGTTCCTCAACGGCCACGCCGACGTGGTGGGCGGCATCATCGTCACCCGAACCGAGGAGATGTATCGCCGGATCCGTCCCCTCATGGTGAACTTCGGCTGCAACATGGACCCTCATCAGGCCTACCTGGTGCTGCGCGGTCTAAAAACCTTGTCGCTGCGCGTCGAGCGGTCCCAACACAACGCCATGCAGATCGCCCGCTGGCTGGAGGGCAACCCCAAGGTAGCCTGGGTCAAGTATCTCGGCCTGGAATCCCATCCCCAGCATGAGCTGGTGAAACGGCAGATGCGGGGTTTCGGCTCCATGATCAGCTTCGAGCTCAAGGGCGGTTACGAGGCCGGCCGCCGGCTCATGGACAACGTCCGCCTCGC
The DNA here is from genome assembly GCA_012517875.1 of Acidobacteriota bacterium. NCBI lineage: Bacteria > Pseudomonadati > Acidobacteriota > Acidobacteriota bacterium. Next base: position 8,679 of record JAAYUB010000022.1, read on the forward strand.
CATCCTGGCCGTCTCGCTGGGCGGGGTGGAGACTCTGATCCAGCATCCCGCTTCCATGACCCACGCGGGCATGTCCCGCGAATCGCGGCTTGCCGCCGACATCACCGACGGTCTGGTGCGGTACTCCGTGGGCATCGAAGATGTCAAGGATCTGCAGGCCGATCTCGAACAGGCGATGGAAAAGGTGTAGGTGCCGGGACGCAAGTTACAGGACCTAGGTCCTGGGTCCTGGGTACAGCACCTTAGGGATATACACCCTTGGTTTTGATTGTTCGTCGCGAACAGAACCGATTTTCAATGTGTCGGCTGGGGATTGTCCGAATTGTGTAGGATCAACCGATGGTGATTCTCCGTCCATAAATAGAGCCCTCGTTTTCAGAACCCAGGTTCTCGGTCCCAGGTCCCAGACCCCAGATCCCAGACCCCAGATCCCAGACCCCAGACCCCAGATCCCGGACCCCTGCTTCAACTCCCCTCACCCAACTTACGACTGCCTACACCGGGTAGTTGCCCGCCATGAGGGCTTCAACGTCTGCGACGGCTTTCGGGATGCGCCGTCCCAGCACCCGGGCGCTGTCCGCGGTGATCAGCACGTCATCCTCGATGCGGAATCCACCCAGACCGAGGTACTTGTCCACCTGGTCGTAGTTGATGAACTCGGCGTGGCGCTTCTCGGCGCGCCACTGCTCCACCAGCGCCGGGATGAAATAGATTCCCGGCTCGATGGTGATGCAGTAGCCGGGCCGCAGCGGCCGGATCATCCGGAGGTAGCCCAGTCCGAACTGCTCGGAGCGCCGATTGTCGGGGCCGTAGCCCACAAGATCGCCCAGATCCTCCATGTCGTGCACGTCGAGGCCCAGCATGTGGCCCAGGCCATGGGGGAAGAACAGGGCGTGGGCGCCGGCGGCCACCGCCTGCGGGACGTCTCCCCGCATGAGTCCCACCGCCACCAGTCCGTCGGCGATCACGCGGGCCGCCTCCAGATGGACGTCGCGGAACGCCACGTCGGGCCGGCACATCCGGATGGCTCGTTCGTTGGCTGCGAGGACGATCTCGTAGATCTCGCGCTGCCGTGAATCGAACGTACCCGTGATGGGGAAGGTGCGGGTGATGTCGCTGGCATAACCGGCGGTGGTCTCGGCACCGGTGTCCATCAGGACCATGCCGTGAGCGGGAATCTGGTTATGGTACGCGTGGTTGTGCAACACCTCGCCGTGGATGGTCACTATGGGGGGAAATGACAACGGCATCCCGCGGCTCATCGCCGCGTCGTGCATGGCCGCCATGACTTCAAACTCGGTGCGTCCCGGCGCGATGGTTCGCGCTGCCGCCGCGTACATGTGGAAGCTCACCTCGACCGCGCGTTCGATCTCGGCGACCTCCTCGTCGCCTTTTACCAGCCGCAGTTCCACAACGGCCCGCTTCAATGCCTCGCTGGCGTTCTGGCGGGTTTCCTGCGCGCTGAGGTGCAGCAGGCCGGCCAGCTTTAACAGATGGTCGCCACGATACGGCGGCAGGTAGTGCAGCGTCTGGGCGCCGCCCCGGAATGTGACGAGAAACTGCTCCAGTGAATTGATGTCTTCCACCCGGTGGATGCCCACCGTCTCGCCCAGTGATTCCAGCGACGGCAGCGGCCCGGTCCAGACGATATCGGCCACCGTCGGCTTGTAGCCGAACAGGATGTCCTCTTCCGGAGTCATGAGCAGGGCCATGTTGGGAATGGCGTGACCGGCGAAGTATAGGAAATGGCTGTTCTGGCGGTAGGGGTAGGGATTGTCCGCGTAATTGCGCGGCGCCTCGTCGTGGCCCAGGATCAGGATCCACGAACCGTTCAGGAGCTGCCGCAGCGCGTTCCGGCGATTGGCGTACACCCGAGCGTCGAACATGATTCCTCCAGGCAAAGGTTTCTAGTAAGATATACCAGATTCGAGCCGTTGTACAGCCCTCCAAGGCGCAACGCCCGAGCCTGGAGATGGTGACTGCCGATCTGATTGAGGTTTGTCAACGATGCACCCTGCACCGAACGGAATCCGGGAAGAGGTGGAATCGTTCCTCCACGACTGCACCATCATGCATTTAGCCACGATGTCGGCTGTATACCCCTGGTGTGCATCGGTTTACTTCGCCCATCGCGGCCGGCGGTTCTATTTTTTCTCCAGCCCCGACTCCCGGCATGTGAGCCACCTGCAGGACGTTCCGCGGGCCGCCGGCTCGATCTCGGTGGACAATGCCGATTGGCTGATGATCCGAGGTGTGCAACTTTCGGGCACCGTCCGCCGGGTGGACGCCTCGGTCGAGAAAATCCAGGCCATTGGTCTATACCTCACCAAATTCCCCCTGGTGGAGTCGTTCGTCGCTCGCCAGCACGGCGCCGGGCACCTGCCCGGCGGCCAGCTCGCTCACCTGTCCATGTACTGCCTCGACGTCGACGTAGTCGTCTACACGGACAACCGCCGGGGCTTCGGATGGCGCACGGAGCTGCACCTCGACGATTGACGCACCGTCCCTCATTGAGTGCACTCACCGCAGCCAACGTGACTCCGGAATCTGCATTGCGACTTCCTGACCGGCAAGTTACAGCGAATCAATCGTCAGATTGGCTCTTAAAAAATAATCCGGCCCGGAGGCCGGATCGGAAAAAATGGTTGGCGATTTGCATTATGACAGCACCCGAGATGTATGTCAAGAGAAAAGGTGTAAATTTGGTGTATATGATATAAGCCCATCTCAATCAGCAATATTGCGCATCCAAAATCCGCCGGGTGTTTACAAACCAGCTCCGCATTGCCATCGTTGGATGATTTCTGTAAAATACGTGTTTATGCGTGGAACCGGAAAGACATTCATCGTGGCGATCACGGGAGCCAGCGGCTCCATCTACGGCTGGGACCTGCTCCAGCGGCTGGAGACAGCGACTGATGTGGCCCGAATCTTCCTGGTGGTCTCCAGGCCGGGACGCGATGTGTTCCGGATGGAAACCGGCCAGAGCCTGGCCGGGCCAGAAGACGCCGTGCGACTGGGATTGTCCAAGGCGGTGTGGTTTGATGAGAGCGACTGGTTCGCGCCTATCGCCAGCGGTTCCTGCGCCACCGACGGCATGGTGATCGCGCCGTGCACCATGTCCACCCTGGGCGAGATTGCCGCCGGCACCGGCCGCAACCTGATCCATCGGGCGGCCGATGTCTGCCTGAAGGAGCGGCGCCCGCTGGTGCTCGTCCCCCGGGAAACACCGCTCAACATCATCCATTTGGAAAATATGCTCCGGGCGGCCCGGGCGGGCGCGATCATCCTCCCCGCCATGCCCGCGTTCTATTCACGCCCACAGAGCATCGACGAGCTAGCGGGCACCGTTTCCGCCCGGGTCCTGGCCGTGTTGGGGTCGCCGCTGCCGGACAACCTGACCTGGACGGGTCAGCCGTGATCACCGTCATCTTCAGGCAGCTCCGCCTGACTCTGGAGATGATCCGGATCGAGCACACCGTCTTTGCGCTCCCCTTCGCCTTCCTGGGTGCAGTGCTGGCCGAGCGCCGCTTCCCCGATGCCGTCACGTGCACCTGGATTCTGCTGGCCATGGTGGGCGCCCGCAGCGCCGCAATGGCGTTCAACCGGCTGGCGGACCTCCCCTTTGACCGCGAGAATCCGCGAACCAGCAACCGCGTGCTGCCGCAGGGGCGGGTCAGCCGGCGGTACGTGGTGGGCTTCATCATTTCCAGCGCCCTGCTCATGCTGCTGGCGGCCTACCTGCTGAATCCGCTCGCCTTCATCCTGGCGTTTCCCGCACTGCTGGTTATCCTGGGATATTCGCTGACCAAGCGCTTCACCTCGCTGACTCACGTCGTGCTCGGCTTCGCCCTGAGTATCGCTCCGGCCGGCGGCTGGATCGCGGTAACCGGCACCTTCGACCCCCGGATCCTGCTGCTGTCGGTGGTCGTGGTCACCTGGGTCGCCGGATTCGACATTCTCTACGCCTGCCAGGATGTCGGCTTCGACAGCCGGTTCGGGCTCTATTCCGTCCCGGTCCGCTTTGGGATCCGCCGGGCCCTGGCCATCAGCTTCCTGCTGCATCTCGGGACCATCCTCTCGCTGGGATTGATCATTTATGTCTTCCAACTGTCGTGGTTCAGCCTGGCGGGTTCCCTGTTCCTGGCCGGCATCCTCGTGTATGAACACCTGCTCCTGCGGCCGCAGGACCTGTCCCGGGTGAACACGGCGTTTTTCACCCTGAACGGCATCTTCAGCATCCTGCTGTTCGTCATCGTGCTGCTGGACATCTGGCTGTTCCGAACTCCCATCATCCCGATCCGCTGAGGCGACATCATGCTGGACATCTCGGCCCGATCCCCGCTCGCAGACGTCGCCCGCAAGGTGCATGGCGGCGAGCGCCTCGATTTCGCCGACGGGGTGCGGCTTTACCGCAGCCACGATCTGCTGACCATCGGCTACCTGGCCAATGTGGTCCGCGAACGGCTCAACGGAGACAGGGCCTACTACATTGTCAACCGCCACATCAACCATACGAACGTCTGCGTCAACGAATGCCGTTTCTGCGCCTACTACCGCCCGCCGGACCACCCCGAGGCGCACACGATGTCGCTGGACGAGATTTTCGCCATCGCCGAGGGGCACGCCCGCGAGGGCATCAGCGAGCTGCACATCGTCGGCGGCCTGAATCCCCGCCTGCCCTACAGCTATTACCTCGACATGCTTCGCGGACTGAAGGCCCGCCTCCCGGATGTCCACCTGCAGGCGTTCACCATGGTGGAGATCGACCACATCGCCGCGGTCGCCGGCAAGACGGTGCGAGACACACTGCTGGACCTTCAGGCGGCCGGGCTCGGTTCCATTCCGGGCGGGGGCGCCGAGGTGTTCTCACCCGGAGTCCGCGAGCAGCTCTGCGAGAAGAAAATCCCGGGAGCACGCTGGCTGGAAATCGCCCGCACCGCCCATGAGCTGGGCATCCGCAGCAACGCCACCATGCTGTACGGCCATGTGGAATCAGCCGAGGAGCGCGTGGAGCACCTCATCCAGCTGCGCGACTTGCAGGACGAGACCGGCGGCTTTCTGGCGTTCATCCCCCTGGCCTTCCACCCTGAGAACACCCGCGTGGAACAGGGTGCCGGCACCACCGGTTACGACGACCTGAAGAATCTGGCCGTGGCGCGGCTCATGCTGGACAACTTCCCCCACATCAAGGCGTTCTGGATCATGGTGGGACCCAAGATCGCCCAGGTCTCACTCTCGTTCGGTGTGGACGACATCGACGGCACCGTGATCGAGGAGCGGATCACCCACAGCGCGGGCGCCCGAACGGCCCAGGGCATGACCCGATCCGAGCTGGTGCATCTGATCCGGCAAGCTGGCCGGGTACCCGTGGAGCGGGACACGGTGTATAATGTCCGGAGTCAGAACGTCTGACGAGGTGACGCCAATGGATGTCAAGATCGCGCTCATCGGAGCGGGCAATGTGGGCCAGGGCTTTCTGTCGGTCTTACGGAAGAAGCGGGAACAACTGGCCGTCCGGCACGGCATCACCTTCCAGTTGGTCTCGGTGTGCGACCGCTCCCACGGCTCCGTCACCGCCTCGGCTGGCCTGAAGATCAGCGAGATTCTGCCCATCCTCGAGGACGGCCGCGGGCTCCTCGACTACCAGACGTCAGACCAGGCCTGTGTCAAGGGGCTGGACCCGCTGGCATGCCTGGAATTGAGCCAGGCTGATGTGGTGCTTGAGTGTACCCACTCCAACCTGCAGACCGGCGAGCCTGCCGCCGGCTATATCCGCCAGGCACTGGGGCTGCGCAAGCATGTGGTGTCCAGCAACAAGGGGCCGGCGGCGCTCAACTACCAGGAACTGCGCGACCTGGCCAAGACCAACTGCGTGCGCTACCTGTTCGGCGCCTCGGTGATGAACGGCACCCCGCTGGTGCCCCTCCTTCGCAATGCCTACCGTGCCGATGAGGTGCTGGAAATACGGGGCTTGCTCAACGTGACCACCAACTTCGTTCTGGCCCAGATGGAGAAGGACAAGCCGGGCGAGGCTGCAATCCAGGAAGCCGTTGAAAACGGCTACTCCGAAGCCGACGTCGCCCTCGACCTGGAAGGGCACGACACCATGGCCAAACTGATGATTCTGCTCAATGTGCTGAGCGATCGCCAGCAGCCGCTGGACCGGTTCATTCGGGAGGGGATCACAAACATCACCGTGCGGGACGTCCAGTCCGCCCGGGAAAAGAACATGCGCTACCGCATGATCGCCCATGCCGTGCGGGATGAGGATGGATCGTGGCGCGGCCAGGTCGGGCCGAACAAGATCGACGCACTCGATCCGTTCTATCACGTGGTGGAAACGCAGAACGCGATCCAGTTCAAGTCAGAGACAGTCGGCGACATCTACCTGGAAGGCCCGGGCTCGGGCCGTCAGGAGGTGGGCTACTCGATGCTGCTGGATCTGTTGTCCATCTATGTGCCCTGAGCGGCGGGTGGGAAGCGGCCGCTGCGCCGGACCCAGACCGAGACCCCCAGATTGTGCATGATGTGCGTAGCCATCGCCGCGCCGAGCGATCCGGTCCAGGCGTACACCGACGCCAACACCAGCCCCATCACAAACGCCATGACACCGTAGGCGGCCAGCCGTCGCTGCATCAAAAAGTGCAGGAAGGCAAACAACGTCGTCGCCGGCAGGATGCCGATCAGCGGCTGCAGTGCCGCACGGAATAGTACTTCTTCGGCCGCGGACCCCACCACCGCCACGAACAGCCACGGCACCGGCGGCACCGCCGCCACCGCCAGGTATATTTCCGCATCCAGTCGCGCGCAAAGCCACGGCCATTGCTCATAGAGGAGGGCGCCGGTACCGGCTGTGAGAAGTCCCAGCAACGCCGCCAGCGCCAAGGTGTCGAGCGGCCCCGGCAAACCGGCCAGGTCGTCCACCAAAGACGGCCCGCGCACCCCGAAGGCGATCCCCGTCTGAATCGCCGCGAGCACTATGGTCCCCAGCAGCACGGCTTTGACGAGATCGCGGTTATTCATTTTTAATTCAACAAGATATAAGCGTGCATCAAAAATCACTTTAACAGTTCAAATACGATGATTATCATTATATTTACGCTAAAAAGAAAGTATAATCTAGGCATCTTACAAAGATAATACTTATAAATATCGTATATAAATAAATAAAAACACGCAGGATTCGTCGATGCCGACGCGATCAGCGCCCGAGCTCATCGAAGTTGTCGATCTCGGGTGGGTCAGTCTGACGCACCTGGATGCCCACGTCAGCCAGCATGTTTCGCATGGCGGGATATGGGTATAGATAGACGACTTCTGTTATGCCGGCGTTGATGATGAGGCGTTGGCAAAGGTCGCACGGAAAGAGGGTGGTGTACATGGCCGCCCCTTTCGTGGAGATGCCCTGGTAGGCGGCTTGCACGATGGCGTTGGCCTCGGAATGGGTGGCCGGGCAGAGGGAGTGCCCCTGGTTGCTGTCGATGCGCTCGGTATCCTTGATGCAGGGGCGGCAGAACTGGTGGGTGAAGCCCTTGGGCGGTCCGTTGTATCCGGTGGAGATGATGTGCCCGTCGCGGACGATCACGGTACCGATCTGATGGCGCACGCAGATGGACCGCGCCCCGGCGATCTTGGCCAACGCCATGAAATACTCGTCCCGGGTGAGCCGTTTGCGCTCAATCACGGTTGGCCGCCTCCAGAGGGCTTTGGGGCGGCGGCCGGCGCAGGCACCACCAGTACCTTCTCGTCCCCTTCGCAGGTGACGAGAATCCGGCTGGCATCGGCGGTGAACACCGCATCGACGGGACTCTTGCGGACGGGAATCCGCCGGACGGACGGTTCGCCGGCGATGTCGGCATCGAGCACCGCCACCTCGCCGGCGCGGTAGCAGGCCACCGCCACCCATTTCTCGTCGGGCGACAGGCTGAAGCGGAAGGGACCCTCGGGCATGGGCACCTTGTGGAGCACCTGTCCGCGGCGCAGATCCCACACCCACAGATCGTTGGATCGCGAATGGGTGATGTAGAGCTTGCGGCCGTTGCGGCTGATCGCCAGCCCGTTGGGTCCGTCGCCCACCTTCAGGGTGTCGATCACCTTGTTCACATCCAGCGAGATCACCGACACCGTGCTCTCGGCGCTGTTGGCCACATACACCGTGTCCCCCGCCGGATTGACCGCCAGCGCCTGCGGCCGCAACCCCACCTTGACCGATTCGATCACGCGCTGCTTCTGCAGGTCGAAGATGTCCAGGCGTCCCCACTTCCCCTTGCCGTAGTTGGCTATCAGGAGGTGGTAGCCATCCGGGGTCAGACACAGGTCGGTGGGGACATGCCCCACCTTAAACGTGTCCTCGAGCTCCAGAATCGGCAGCGTGAACGCCTTGACCAGCCCCGACTCCATGTTCGTGACGTACACCCGCCGCCCCGCCGGTTCGACGGCGATGCCCAGTGGGCCGTAGCCTCCGGGCACCTTCCGGATCTGCCGCATGGATTTCAGGCTGATCAGAGAGATCTCGTCGGAACCGAAGTTGGTCACCACCGCGTGTTCGCCGTCGGAGGTGAGACGGATGAAGTTGGGCGCCTGACCCACCTTGATTTCTGTGGCCGTCACGGCGGCGGCCATGAACAGGCATGCGGCCCAAATGATCGCGCGTTTCATTCGGGTGATGTCCTCTCCAGTTGGTTTCGACACGCCCGGAGCGTGTTGTCCATCAGCAGGGCGATGGTCAGCGGGCCCACCCCGCCCGGCACCGGCGTGATGGCCGCGGCCCGCGGGGCCGCCGAGGTCCATTCCACGTCACCCACCAGGGCCGTACCCTTCTTCTCGAAGGACCGCCAATGCTCGGGGCTGTCGCCGACGATCCGCCGCAGCTCGGCTGCGTCGGCCACCGCGTTGATGCCGACGTCCACCACCACGGCGCCCTCGGCCACGTGGCGGCCGGTGATCATGCCGGGTTTGCCCACTGCGGCGATCAGCACGTCCGCCTGGCGGCAAACCACCTCCAGATCGCGGGTCCTGGAATGGCAGAAGATCACCGTGGCATGGCGCTGCAGAAGCAGAATGCCCATGGGCTTGCCCACAATGTTGCTCCGCCCCACCACCACCGCGGTCCGGCCCGCCAGGTCCACGCCCGACTGGTCCAGCAGCACCATGATGCCGGCGGGCGTACATGGCACGAGGCGGGGGCGACCCAGGAGCAGGCGGCCCATGTTCTCCGGGTGGAAGCCGTCCACGTCCTTGGCCGGTAGAATCATCTCGGTGAGCGCGTCGGCCTCGCCGGCCAAAGCCGGCGGCAGGGGCAACTGCAGGAGGATGCCATGGACGGTGTCGTCCTCGTTGAGTTCGCGGATGGCCGCCCGGATCCGGTCGGCGCCGCTATCGGCGGGCAACGGCACGTGCCGGGATTCCATGCCCAGCTCCTCGCAGGTCTTGACCTTCTTGCGCACGTACACCCGCGAAGCCGGGTCGTCGCCCACAAGCACCGTGGCCAGAGCGGGGGTCACGCCCCGCCGGTCGCGAAGCTCCCGCACCTGCGACTTGATGCGTTCGATGATTTCGTTGGCGATTCGCTGTCCGTCCAGGATGACCGGCGGCATGATCGACCTCGTGTCTGGCAGTCCCGCCCATCTTAGCAGAGCCGTTATCCGATGACAACGATGCCCTGAAGGCGGAGGAGGTTTCGGTTGGCGAACGATCGGCGAAGGCTCCTCCCGACCGGTGCCCCTCGCCCTTCAGGCCGGGAGGTGTCCCGTCATCCGTGTGTTTGTCAGCCGCCGGCTCCGCGGACCGGGCAGAATCAGGACCTGCCCGCCCTAGAGTCTGGAGTTCACGAAGTCCCAGTTGATCAGCCGGTCGATAAACGCCGCCACATAGTCGGGCCGGCGGTTCTGGTAGTCCAAGTAATAGGCGTGCTCCCAGACGTCCACGGTGAGCAAGGCGGTGCAGCCGTGCGCCAGCGGCGTGTCGGCGTTGGCGGTCTTGGTCACCGCCAGCTTGCCGTCGCGCAGCACCAGCCAGGCCCAGCCGCTGCCGAACTGGGTGGCGGCGGCGTTTTTGAACTCTTCGACGAATTTCTCATAACCGCCAAGGTCCGTGTCGATTTTCTTCGCGACGGCTCCGGTGGGCCGGCCGCCGCCGCCCGGCTTCATGCAGTTCCAGTAGAAGGTGTGGTTCCACACCTGGGCGGCGTTGTTGAAGACCCCCGCCTTGCCGCTGTCGCCGGCGACCTTGCGGATGATCGCCTCCAGGTCCAGAGTCTCCAGGTCGGTCCCCGCGATCAGCTTGTTGGTGTTGGCGACATAGGCGGCATGGTGCTTGCCATGGTGGAATTCCAGCGTTCGCTCGCTGATGAAATCCGCCAGGGCGTTCTTCGGGTAAGGCAGCTCGGGAAGGACGACGGCCATGATTACCTCCTCGCGACAGATGATACGGACATCTAATCACACTCCCGGGGTGGACGTAAAGCACGTCCAGCGGCTCAGTGCGTCCGCTCCAGGACAAACACCGCCAGATCCCGCAGGAAGCCGGGGTCGGCGAGGCCTGGGCCGATTTCCGCCAGCACCGCCAAGGCGCGGTCCACGGTTTCGCGGGCCATCGCCCGACTTCGCTCCAGGCCGTGAACGGCCGGAAACGTGAGCTTGGACTGGGCCGCGTCCTTGCCGGGCGTCTTGCCCAGTTCCTCGCGGGTGGCCGTGACGTCCAGCAGGTCGTCCGTGATCTGGAACGCCAGGCCCAGCGCCTCGCCGTACTCGGTGAGCCCGTCCAGAATGTCCCCGCCGGCGTCACCAAGGAGCGCCCCGCAGCGCACCGCACCGCGGATCATGGCGCCGGTCTTCAGCCGGTGGATCTCACGAAGTCGTTCCGCATCGGGTGCGCCCGCGCTGGAGGCGACGTCCAGAACCTGCCCGGCGACCATCCCGTCGGGAGTACCGGCCGCCAGCGCCATCTCCTCGACCAGGCGGGCGCGCAGGGCGGCGAATTCCCCCCCCTGCGGGTGGCGCGCGAGCAGCCAGAAGGCGTAGGTCAGCAGAGCGTCGCCGGCCAGGATGGCTGTGGCCTCGCCGAACCTTTTATGGCTGGTGGGCTTGCCGCGGCGGAAATCGTCGTCATCCATGGCCGGCAGATCGTCATGGATGAGCGAGTAGGTATGGATGAGCTCCACGGCGCAGCCCGGAACGTGCCGCTCCGGGTGTCGGCAGCCCAGCGCCTCGGCCGTGGCGGCAACGAGCACGGCGCGAAGTCGCTTGCCGCCGGCGAACACGCTGTAGCGCATCGCCTCATGGATGACGGCCGGCGACTGCCCGGCCGGAGGCAGGAGGCGGTCCAGCCAGGCGTCCACCTCGCGCCGGGTGGCGTCCCATCGGTTCTGGAAGAGGGTGGCCATATGGGCAGTCCTCGGTGTCAGAACGGCACGTCGTCGTCCTGACGCTTGTCCGCACCGGTGTCCGCGTCCTCGCCGCCGAAAGGCTCCCGCCGCATCTTGCCGTCGGCGCCCTTGAGCAGAACCTCGACCTTCTGTTCCGCTTCCTGAAGTTTCGCCGAGCAGGTCTCGGCCAGGGCCATGCCCTCCTCGAATACCTTGAGTGCCTCCTCCAAGGGCAGATTCCCCTCCTCGAGCGCCTTGACCTTACCCTCCAAGGCGGTCAGTGCCGACTCGAAATCCTTGAACTGCTTCTGCGCCATGGGCAATCCACCTCCGCGTCGTTTCAATCTTGCGTGCCGCCGTCATCGGGATCCGTTGCGTCCGGCCGCGACGTTTCGACGGCACACCCCAGCCGGCCGGCGCCCAGCAGCACGTTCACGCGACTGCCGGGCGGGGCCTGCTGCCACGTCCGCACGGGACGTCCGCCGGCGTCGAGGCACAGGGCGTACCCCCGCGCCAGCACCGAGCGGGGCCCCACCGCCTCCAGGCGCCGCCACGCCAGGTCCAGCCGGCCGCGATGGGCCACCAGGATGGCCTGCATGCGCGCCGCGAGGCCGCGGCCCGCCAAGACGGTCCGGTGGGCGGTTTCGCGCAGCCGCTGGACGGGGCTTCGAGTCTCCAGCCGGCGCCGCGCGTCGGCCAGGCGCCGCTCGGCGCCGCCCAGCCGCTCCCGGATCCGTAACCGAAGTTGCACCGCCAGCTCATCCACCCGCTGGATGCGCGTGCCCACCAGGTGCGGCAGCGCTGTGACGCCGCGGCTCAGGAGCAGAACGCGCAGGCGGTGGCGCCGCTCGGCGACGGCTTGTCGCAGCGTCACGGCCATAGCATGCCGGGCGGCGGCCACGCGGTCCCGCAGGTGTTCGGCGGCGGCGGCCACCAGCTCGGCGGCCGCCGACGGCGTGGGCGCCCGCAGGTCGGCGACGAAATCGGCGATGGTGAAATCCACCTCATGCCCCACGGCCGAGATCACCGGCACCCGGCACGCAGCGATGGCCCGCGCCACCGGTTCCGTGTTGAACGGCCAAAGATCCTCGAGGCTGCCGCCACCCCGTCCCACGATGAGCACATCCGCCGTTTCAGGATGCGCATCGAACCAACGCAGCGCCTCGGCGATCTCATCGGCCGCCCCTTCCCCCTGCACCTTGACCGGGTACAACAGAACATGCACGGCGCTGTTCCGCCGCCGGAGAATGTGCAGGATGTCGCGCACCGCCGCGCCGGTGGCCGACGTCACCACGCCCACCCGCGCCGGGAACAACGGCAACCGGCGCTTGCGCGCCTCGTCGAACAGCCCCTCGGCGGCCAGCTTCTCCTTGAGCTGCTCGAAGGCACGCATGAGGTTGCCCAGGCCGAAGTCCACCATCTCCTCAACGATGATCTGGAGGTCACCGCGCGGTTCGTACATGGAGATGCGGCCGCGGGCGATCACCTCCATGCCGTTGCGCGGCGTGAACGGCACCCGGCGGTGCGAGCCGCGGAAGCAGACCGCCCGCAGCTGGGCGGCGGCATCCTTCAAGGAGAAATAGTAATGGCCTGACGACGGAATCGCGAAATTGGAAATTTCGCCCCGCACCCAGACCGCGGGGAAGGTGTCCTCCAGCGCGGCGCGAATGATGGCGGTCAGCTCGCTGACGGTGAGAATGCCCCGGTCGTCCAGCCCCTGCTCGCTCATCTCGCCCCCTCCTCCGCCACCCGCTGCTTGATTTCCGCCACCAGGTACAGCGAACCGGCCACGACCACATGGCCGTCGGGACCTGCCAGCTCCTGCGCCTCCCGCAGGGCCTTGCCGGGTTCCTCCCGGAAGCGCACGCCCGGATCGTCGAGCCACGCGGCGTAGTCGTCGGCGCCGGCGGCCCGGGGGGTCGGCGGTCGGGTCAGCACCAGGGCCGCCGCCGCCGGGCGGAGCAGCGCCAGCATGCCGTGCAGATCCTTGTCGCGCATGGCGCCGAACACCACCACCGGCCGCGGATCGAACCGGTCGATCTCCCGGACCAGCTCCCGGACCGCCGCCACATTGTGCGCACCGTCCACCACGACGGATGGTGCCTCGACCAGGCGCTCCATCCGGCCGGGCCACCCGCCGCAGGCGAGCCCCCGGCGGATGACCGCTTCGTCCAGTCGCCAGCCGAACGCACGCAACACCCGGCAGCAGGTCACGACCGTGGCGGCGTTATACCGCTGATAGGCCCCGTCCAGGCCCAGCCTCCAATCGCATTCCCCGGCGAACTCCGCCTCGTAGACGGGGCGGGCCGGCACCAGCGCTCCGCACCCGGCGACCAGGTCGTCCATCACCTCGTCGGCCCAGCCGTCCTGCGGGCCCAGCACGGCCGGGGCCGAACGCCGCAGCACGCCCATCTTCTCGCGGGCGATGGCCGTGATGGAATCGCCGAGAAACTGGCAATGATCCAGGCCCACCGACGTGATGACCGACAGCATCGGTGCGGCGACATTGACCGCGTCGAACCGGCCTCCCAGGCCCACCTCAAGGACATGGACATCGGCCCGGGCTTCGCGGAACAGGCTGGCCGCCACGAAGGTCAACCACTCAAAGTACGTGGGCCGCCGGGGCAGCGCGCCGCCCAGCCTGTGGACCACCTCGCGGACAACGCAGGCGTGGCGGTAGACTGCGGCCGGGTCCGCCGGCGTCCCGTCCAGTCGAATCCGCTCGGTGAGATGCAACAGATGGGGCGAGGTGTAGAGCGCCGTCCGGTAACCCGCCGCTTGGAACACCTGGGCGAGCCACCAGGCGACGCTTCCCTTGCCGTTGGTGCCTGCGATCACCACCGCCGGCGCGAACCGTTCCGGGAATAGGAGCTGGATCACCTGCTCCGCCACGGCCAGGTCGTAGCGCATCTCCGTCACTTCGCCACCGAGGCGGGCGAGGAACTCGGTGAAATCAGCGTAGCTGTGCCAAACGGTCTCGGCCATCAGGATGTCAGGAAACGCAGGACCTTGATGAGGAAGTCGCGCAGCTGCCGGCGGTCCACAATCCGGTCCAGCATGCCGTGCTGGAGGAGGAACTCCGACCGCTGGAAACCGGCGGGCAGCTTCTGGCGGATGGTCTGCTCGATGACCCGGGGGCCGGCGAAACCGATGAGCGCCCCGGGTTCGGCGATATTCAGATCGCCCAGCATGGCGAACGACGCGGTGACGCCGCCCGTGGTGGGATCGGTTAGGATGCTCAGATACGGCAGGCCCGCATCGTCCAGGCGGGCGAGCGCGGCGCTGATCTTGGCCATCTGCATGAGCGACAGAATCCCTTCCATCATCCGGGCGCCGCCCGAAGCCGCCACCAGAATCAGCGGTAGCCGTCGATCCAGCGCCTGATCAATGGCCCGAGCGATTTTCTCGCCCACCACCGAGCCCATGCTGCCGCCGATGAACCGGTAGTCGAGAGCCGCGACGACCACGTCCATTCCGCCCATCCGGCCCGTGGCGCAGCGGACGGCATCCCAAATCCCCGTCTTGCTGTACGTGTCCCGGAGACGTTCCGCGTACGGCTTCTGATCGACGAACCGGAGCGGATCCGGCGAGCGCAGGTCGGGATCCATTTCCTCGAAAGTGCCGTCGTCGAAGAGCTGTTGTAAACGCTGCAGGGAATACACTTTCAGATGGTGGCCGCACTTGGGACAAACCATCCGGTTCTCTTCCAGATCCCGGATGAAATGGGTGACCCCGCAGCCGGGGCATTTTTGAAACTGGCCTTCGGTGAGGACCCGTTGCGCTTCCGAGTCTGCCTTGCGGAATTTCGAGGCGCCGCTTCGCTCCGGCACGTTGCGTCACTCCAAACCGAGCGTTGAAACGAGTGTCATCTTATCGGCTGCCTGAGGGCGAGTCAAGTGCCTTGGACGTCGGGGACGCCGCCATATCCATGAAAAGATTTGATTTTTTATTCAACTCTGGTTAAATATAGCCAATGTTCATGTTCGGGAGGACGGTATGATCTGTCCCTTCTGCCTGAAGGATTTCCCGGCAGGCTATTCCCAGTGTCCGCATTGCCTCGGTTCCATGGCCGGTAATCCCCTACCCGCCTACGCCGGCGTGTTCCGACGCTTCTTCGCCTTTTTCTTCGATGTGCTGATCATCGCCGTCCCGGCAACCGGCCTCTATTTCGGCCTGACTTTCGCGCTCGGATCAGAACAGCCGATGATCCCGCTGGCGGCCATGTCCGCAGTCTTAGGCCTGCTCGGGATCCTGCAGCTGGTGTTGCTGCTCACGTCCGGGCAGACGATCGGCAAGAAGATGCTCGGCGCCAAGATCGTCGGCAAGGATTTCGAGAAAGCGGGCGTGGGCAACATTCTGATGCGTGAGATCATCGGTCGGATGGTCTGCGGTTTGACCGCCAGCATCGGCTATCTGATCATCTTGTTCAACCCCCAGCGGCGCGGTCTGCACGACATGATCGGCGGCACGGTGGTCCTGCGCAAGCAGAAGGCGGCGGAGGTCCCGATCGCCGCGGCGCCCGCCCCCCAGCCCGCTTTCGAGGCAGCCCCTGCCCCGCCGCCGCCCACACCCGCAGCGCCGACTGCGGTGCCGATCGCGGCGCCGCCGGTGCCCGAGCCGGCCTTCCAGCCGCCTCCGCCGATGCCCGCAGCCCCCCCTGTTCCCGTGATGCCTCCCCCCGCCATGCCGGTGGCTCCGCCCGTTCCCGAACCGGTCAAAGCGCCCGAAGCACCGGCGGCGGTCGCCGAAGCGGGCAACTGTCCCGCCTGTCATTCTCCCATCGAAGATCCGAGCAGCAAGTTCTGCCTGGTGTGCGGATATCCGATTCAGGGCGGTATAAAGATCTACAACCAGTTCTGCCCCAATTGCAAGGCGCCGGTGCCCGAGGGGATGCCCACCTGCCCTTCCTGCAACCGGCTCATGGCAGAGGTGCCTCCGCCGGTGATCGCACCGCTGCCCCTCGAGGCGGCAGCCGAGGCCACGGTAGTCGTTTCGGCTCCCCAGATCATCTCGTACACCGCCGATGGACGTCAGGAAGTGTTCACCCTGCAGATTCCCCTGACCAAGATCGGCCGCAACAAGGACAACCACATCCCGCTGCCGGGCGAGAAAGCGATCTCGGGGCATCACTGCGAAATTTACATGGAAGGGAATCAGTTCTTCATCCGGGATCTCCAGAGCACCAACGGCGTGTACGTCAACAACCGGAAAGTGGAAACCAGTGTTCTGGCTGACGGCGACAAGATCAAGCTCGGCTTCAAGATCTTCCGCTTCAAACAAAGTTAGCGAGAACCCGCACCGCCAGACAACACGCGGCGTCGTCCGCACCGATGAGATGGCGTCGGTTTTGCCACCCCCGCCATCTCCCGGCATTCAACCTCACCAGACCTTGCATTCTCAAGGCCGACTGCCCTGATCTGAGACAACCCGGCGGGCGATGCCCGGTCCTGCCGCATGGTCGATCAGCCGGTATGAGTGAAAGAGGTGGCATCGGGTGTCCAATTTTCCCTGGTGTGCAAAGTCCGTTTTGAATCCAAACAGCGCACTGAACAAAGTGATTTGCATCACAACAGAAAAATTGATGGACCCATAAATATGAGTTGACAGAATAAGACAACTATTGATAATTCTATAGTCACAGGTTTAGATTGTTATGTTTGATTGTAAGGCTCATACATATTGTTTTTGCCGCTCTCGCTCCACATCATCCGGCACCGAAGCCAGCACCCCCTCGCGGCAACACCAGAGCATGTGCGTTGAGTTTTTTGATTATTGTAAAGGAGGTCTTATGAGAAGATTCCTTCTGACGCTCCTCGTGGTCGCCTGTTTATTGCCGGGTTCCTCGGCATTGGCCAAGGAAGCCAATCCCGGCGGCCTCCAGCTGGCCGCGGCCCATGCGGGCCCGGGTGACATCGTTGTCCGGCTTCGCAATCACCTGATTGCCACGAACGGCATCGAGGCGGCGTTCTCCGAACCGAGCTACGTTGGCTCGGAGTACTGCCTGTCATGCCACGGCGCCTTCTCGCCCGAGATGGATGAGTGGCACCACACCCTGCACGCATTTTTCATTCGCGAGCCGATGGGGATGTACAGCCTGCAACCGGGCCAGGGGATCATGGCCGATTACGACAAGAACGGGCAGGACGACTTCATGCAGGGCCTGGACTTCAATGCCATCACCGGTACCGCCCTGGACGCCGTTCAACCCAATGCGCCGATCCTGTCCTACGACGCAGCCGCGGACAGGTACTACATCCAACTCGGACCCGGCGGGCTGAAACTCTGGGTGGTCGCCACACTGGGCGGCCACAGCGTGGGCAACGGTCAGCGCTTCATGTGCCGCGTGCCGGTTTCCGACGGCGACAAGCACACCGGCGGCTGGAGCCAAGCCATTTACTTCGGACCTCTGGCATGGAGCGGAACGACTTATAGCGCCAGCACCACGGCCTGGTACACCGGCAACACGCCCAAGTACGCGCCCGGTGTGACCGCAATCGACCTGGGCAATCCGGCCACCGGACTCCAGGGTCAGAACTACCTGAAGAACTGCGTGGGCTGCCACATGACCGGCGTCCGCCAGGCGTGGGTTGCCGAAAGCGGCGAGTACATCGTCAATCCCTACCCGGCCTCGCTCTACCAGGAGTTTAGCCCGAATTATCCCGATCTGGATGGGGACGGCATCAAGGACCTGATCAACATCGGTTGCGAATCGTGCCACGGCCCCGGCTCCATGCACATTCTCAGCCGCGGCAATCCAGAGCGGATTGTCAACCCCAGCAATATCCGGAACAACAAGGAGCGGTCGGCCGTGTGTCTCCAGTGCCACGTCCGGATTGCGTCCGCCCCGTCGAAAAAATGGGGCTTCACGTATGATGAAACCGCCAACACCGGTTACCGGATGCAGATCCCGGTGATCCCGCTGGACACCTACCAGGTGTCCACCGCAGCCAAGTGGCCGGACGGCTGGAACTATGCCTACGCCCGCATCGATTCGTACTTGAGCAGCGGCCACTACCAGGGCAGCCATGGCATCGCCTGCAGCGACTGCCACAATGCCCACCGTGAAACCGCCAACCCGGCCCAGGTGCGCGACACCATGAACCACAGCGGCGTGAACGACATCCCGTCGCTCGTGGAAAACGACAGCTTCTGTCTGTCGTGCCACAACGCGCCCTACTCCTTCCCCACCATCACCGAGCAGATGGTCAAGGACTGGGACGCCAACTTCACGACGATCCGCGCCGCCATTGAAGAGCACACACATCACCCCTACGGCGCGGACCGCATCATGGGCCTGTCCAACTGCATCACCTGCCACATGGCGCCCAACCAGGGGCATTCCTTCATGCCGGCCCGTCCGGAGGACACCATCACCTATCGCACCGCCACCGGCTTCTACTCATCGGCGACGGGCAATGTGAACTCCTGCTCCTCCGCCTGCCACCGCGGGCTGGTGCGCATCTGGCAGGATGTGGAGGTCATCGCCGACTGGACCAACAACAAGTTCGGCACGCCCACCGAGATCGCGCTGGCCAACCACCTGGTGGAGTACTTCGGTCCCGGCGGACTCTGGTGGGACACCACCCCGGAAGCCGCCCACTAGAACGAACCGTCACATCAACTGAGTGCAACGGGCTGCCCATCAGGGCAGCCCGTTGTTTTTAGCAGTCGGATTCTCGTCCTGCGACCGGACTTGATCACCCGCGTCCGAAGGCGGCCGAGCGACCGCGTGGCTCCATATCAGGATGCGCGTTCCGGTCGAGGTATGCTCATTGAATCAATTGCCCCGCTTTTAAGCTCTTGGCGATGGACGCCGCCAGCGCCTGTCGTTGCGTGGCGTCGCCGCCCGTGCTCCCCCAAACAAAGCGGCCCCGCCAGCCCAGTTGGATGTCCCCGTTGTACTTGTCACGAAACGCCTTGCCACCGGCATCGAGAGCTCCGGCCGGCGCGTTTCCCCCGAACGCAAAACGGGCCACCACGGCATGGGCGGATTCCGCGTCGCCGCAATCCATGACGAATCCTTGCAGATTCTGGCCTTTCAGCAAGTACTCTGCGATGTAGGCGCCACGGAGATACTGATATCCAAAAAAATTCTGGGCGATGTACTTTTCCGTGTGCGCCTTTCGCCCGGCCTCAGGCAACCGGCGGACCAGTTCCGGAAACCGGGCCGGCCCCGGAATCCTCTCGGCGACGGCCTTGCCGAACATGTCCAGCACCACCGGCCCCTCCTTCCCCGCGCCATCCACGGTGATCTTGACGTAGCAGTCTCCCTTGAAAAAATTCAGGGTGATGATATCGCCGTACCCTTCGGCGCCGATCGCCATGAAGAAACCGCTGGGGGGACGTTCCTGGCTGTAGATACCGAAGGCGTCGGCGGGTGACGCATGCTGGTAAATCTCCACGGTGGCGGTGGCGCCGCCTTTCCGCGAATAGTTCTGCACCGCCAGCATGCGGAAGTTGCAACTCAGATAGGATTCCGCCGCGCCGTTGATATATTTATAGAGCGATTCCGGCGCGTACAGCTCCACCTTGCCGCTGGGCTGCCAGCCGGCTGGAGCGGCCAGCCACTGCTCCGGACCCGCCGCCGATGCAGATTCGGCCAGGATTACGAAGGGAATCAGGGTGACAAGCAATGCGAATGACCATCGGAACCAAAGCATGTTCACCTCTCGCTCATGCCAGCGGCATGCGTGGATTGTGCGCCGCGGATACGGACCGTCGGCCGGAGCGCTGCCGGTCCGTTTCGCCGGCTCGGCGCGTGCCCGGTCGGCGCGGCCCGAGATGTACCGTTATGATGCCGGCTCACGGGAAAAGTTTTCGGATCCCGCCGCTCATCCCAGCAGTTCACGCGGCGCGCCGCGCAGTCGGGCGATGTCCCGGACCCTTTCCCGTACCGGAAAACCCTTGACGCAGCGGACGTCGCACGTCGCACAGTCCGCGCACGGGTCGCCGGGCAGGTCCAGTTGCGCCAGCACGTCGTGGGCCAGACCGGGATTTCGATAACCATACGCGTACATGTAGCTCCGCATCAGATCGGGGATGGGCAGTGCCGCCGGGCACTGCGGTCGGCACCGGCCGCACTGCTGGCAATACAGTCCGGCCACACCCGGTTGCTCGTTGAGGTCCAGCCGTTCGGCGGGCGTCAGTTCCAGGCCGGCCATCACCTTCAGGTCAGTCTCAAGCTGGTCGAAGGTGGTGAAGCCGGGAATCGACGTGTGCACGCTCGGTTCCTGCAGAACCCACTTGAGTGCCGCCGTCATGTTGATGGGCAGGAGGCGTTCGCGGTCCCAGTAGACGCCGGCCTGGGTCTTCATGGCCACGATCCCCAGGCCCGCACCGGCCGCTTCGACAATGGCTTTACGCACCTCTTCCCGGTGGTCCTGGCGAAAGTTGTAGGCGGTGAGCACCACATCGTAGAAACCGCTATCCATGGCGGCGCGTAGGACTTCCGGCTCATTGGAGTGGGTGGAGACGCCGATGAAGCGGGCCTTGCCCGATTTCTTGATCCCGGCGGTTACCTCAAGCATGGTCTCGTCAAGCACCCCCGCCCGGCTGGACACGTTGTGCAGATACAGGATGTCCACGTAGTCCGTGGCCAGCCGGCGCAGGCTGATATCGAGCATTTCGAGGTAGCGCACCTTGCGCCGGGCGGCGTTGCCTTCTCCCGGCGGCGGGACCTTGGTAGCCACCACGACCGCGTCTCGTTTGAAGGCCTTCACCGCCTGCCCCACCATCTCCTCGTTGCGCCCATTCTGATAGCCGTGGGCGGTGTCCACGTGGTTGATGCCCGCGTTCAGCGCCGCTTCGACCAGGCGGGGGTTGTCGGCGTTCATCACGCCCATGCCCACAATGGAAACGGACAGCCCGGTTTTTCCGAGCGTTCGGGTCATCACCGGCCCTTTGGCCGGCGGAGCCGAAGCCGGTTCCGGCGATTGGGCAACCGGTTCCGGGGCGCGTCCGCAGGCCGCACCCAGCGCGATACCGGCCAAGCCGGCCAGACCCGCCTTCAGGAGCGTCCGCCGTTCCATGCTGTTGGACTCATCGCCCATGGCCACCTCCTGCAGATGTCGGCTGGATCTGAACGCTGGTATTGTACGGTTGCCGCCGGCGAAAAGCAACGCGGCGCTGCACCCGGAGTACGCCGCCCTGCTGATGCGCGACTCGGGAACATCCCCCTTCTATGTCGTGGCGTCGGCATGCGGACCTCCCGTTTCTCCATCTCAGACCCCTGCGAACAGCAGTGCCCTGACCCTTCAGCGGACGTCGCACCCGGCTGCAGGAAAATTGATGACGCTGATCCGGGTGCTAGGAAAGCGGTGGCCATCACGGCATCGGGAACCAACTGGCTCCGGAAGCAGCCGCCAACGCCTGAAACGTCCTGGCTGCAGCAGGTCCAGGGTGGAATAGTTGTCCCCCGTCCGGTTGGACGCCGGCGGAACAAAAATCCTCCTGGCGCGCGGCCCGAAGCGGTCGGAGGAGCCGTACTTGCTAGAGGATCAGGACCTGCTGGCAGCGGGCACCGGCGCCCTGGCTCTCCGCTTGGACATACCGTCCGCTTCCGCGCAGACCCAGCCTTGGGCACCGGCTCTGCGCTGATCATCGTCCGGCTCAAAAACAACGGACATCATCGCCAGGCGGTGATACCCATGAATATTGGTGCCGATGGCCGGACTTGAACCGGCACGCCCCTCACAGGGCCAGGGATTTTAAGTCCCTTGTGTCTGCCATTCCACCACATCGGCGATCGATCTTTCACCACAGGCACAGAGAACATAAAGACAAACAATGAGTTGCAGGCCATCACCAGCCCCGCAAGTCATCTTGTCGTTGGCAAGACCATTATAAAGAAACGATGGCCTGGACACTAAAAATTCTTTGTGTTCGCTGTGAACTCTGTGGTGAGAAAAGAGAGAAAAAAATGGAGGCGGCGAGCGGACTCGAACCGCTGAATGGAGGTTTTGCAGACCTCTCCCTTAGCCTCTTGGGTACGCCGCCTCAAAGAACCGGGGAGACAAAAAAGAGCCCATGCCGGGCTCTGGGGTCTTTGAAAAAATCTGGAGCGGGAAACGGGATTCGAACCCGCGACTTCAACCTTGGCAAGGTTGCACTCTACCACTGAGTTATTCCCGCTCACCAAGGCGGGGATTCTAACAAAGCCGGCCGGGGCTGTCAACACCAAATCTGCCCCAATCCGCCGCGCGGCGGCGGGGCCGCGATCGGTCAGGATCGGCGACCCAGCAGATCCAGCGCCACGCGGCAAACCAATTGGCAGAAATCCACCAGCTGGTTCACTTCAACATACTCGTTGGTCACGTGGAATGCCTCGTCGTCACCGGGGCCCCAGCCCACGGCGATCACGCCGTGGACATTGAGCACCTTGGCGAACGTGCCGCCGCCCATTCCGAACACCTCGGGCCGGAATCCCAGAACCTCGCCGCACTGCCGCTGGATGGCGTGGACCACCGGATTGTCGGGATCCACCTGGTGCGGCTCCGTCCAGGCCTGAAACTCCAGTTTGAACTCCCCTTCCACGGCACGACAGCAGCCCGTGAGCTGGTCTTCCACCTGCTGTCGGGTCATGCCGGGCACGGTGCGGATGTCCAGGTAAGCCACACACTCGCCGGGCACGATGTTGGGTGCGGCGCCGCCGTGGATCTCGCCCAGGTTGAGGGTGGGCGCGCCCAGCTGCGGGTGCACCGCATGCGCCAGATGCAATCCTTCGATGAGAGCCACCAGCCGGGCCATCCGGTAGACGGCGTTAATGCCACGCTCAGGCGTGGAGCCATGGGCCTGACGACCGAACGCCGTGATCTTGACAACGGCGCGGCCCTTCTCGGCGATGTCGATCCGTTTCATGTTCTCGCCGATATCCGGGATGATCGCCCAAGTGGGGTTGATCCGCCGCTCCTCCATCAGGAACCCGATCCCGAAATCCACGCCGTCCGGATCGGTGGCCTCTTCGTCAGACAGGGCGGCGATCTGAAGTTCGCCCGCCAGCGCGTCCTCGCCGACGGTCTCCTTCAGGATGCGCGCGGCCAGCAGGATGGCGGCCAGCGGGCCCTTGTTGTCCAGCACGCCGCGGCCAAAGACCTTGCCGTCGCGGACGGTGACCATGTACGGGTCCGAATCCCAGCCGTCGCCGGGCGGGACGATGTCCATGTGACCGGCCAGGAGCAGCCGCTGTCCCGTCCGGTCGCGGCCGAGCCGGCCGATCACGTTGGGCCGGCCCTCGTGCCGGGCGTGCACGTCGTAGCGGATGTCCCAGCGGTCGAACTCGCGGGTGACGATCTCCGCCACGCGGTATTCCTCGCCGCGGAACTCGAGGTACGGGTGTTCCGCGAGCTTTTCACTCACGACGTTGACGGTGCGCTGCGCCACCATCTCCGCCAGCAGGTTCAGCATCTCCCGGGTGATCTGTTGCCGGTGCTGCTTGAAATAGTCTTGAATCGTCAGTCTCATCATGCACTCCCCAACAGAAAGATTGCCGGATAAAGACATATTTCACCACACAGACACAAAAGACACAAAGGTTCTTTAAGCCTCGGGCCAATCAACCGCCCGCTGGCAGGATCGCCGGTCAGACTTCTTCGGGGGTGCGGAGGTGGGTGAATTCCACCACGAACCGGCAGCCATGGGGGTGGACGGGCTCGGCCTGAACAGCCGCCTCGTGGTCGTCCAGGATTTTTTTGACGATGGTCAGCCCCAGCCCCATGCCCTCCTTCTTCGTTGAGAAGTACGGCAGGAAGAGGTTCTCCCAATGTTCATCGGCGAGTCCACGGCCCTCGTCCTCGACGCTGAGGTGCACCCGGCGGCTCTCCTCCCGGTAGGCCGTGGCCACCGTGATCCGACCGTCGCCGCCTGCCTCGGCCACGGCGTCGGCGGCGTTGCGGAGCAGGTTGTTGATGACCAGCCGGATCAGTTCCCGGTCCAGATAGACCGGCGGCAGGCCGGGATCCAAATCCGTCTCGACGCGTCGTTCCGGGTGGGCGACGCGGAAGGCCGCGGCCGCCTCTTCGACGAGCTGATTCAGGTTGACCGGCAGCAGCACCGGGTTGGGTAGACGGGCGAAGCGGCTGAACTCCTCCACCAAGTACTTCAGGTTGCCGGTCTCCGTCTGAACCGTGGCCAGCCCGTCGTCCAGGAGCTGGCGGAAATGGCTCACGGAGTCGTTGCCCGGCAATGCGCCCGCGTCCTGAAGGCGACCGAACTGCTTGCGGATCCGCTCCACATACAGCTGGATGGGCGTCAGCGGATTTTTGATCTCGTGGGCCAGCCGCTTGGCGACCTCCTGCCAGGCGGCCGCTTTCTCGGTCCGGATCAGGTCACTGACATCATCAAACACCACCACGTAGCCGCTCACCTGCCCATCGGCATCGCGCATGGCCGACGCGGTGACGGCGAAGTGCATGGTCCGCTTGCCGGTTTCGAAGGTGATCTCCCTGCTGACCCGCTGGTGGAACTCGGCCTCCTGGAGGAGCCGCTGCAGCTCGGGCATTTTCTCCGGCGGGATCACCTCGCGCAGATATGTGGCACCGTCCTGGACACGACGCTGCTTGAGCAGATGGCGCGTGGCGGAATTGGAGCTGGTGATCCGCAGATCGGTGTCCACTGAAACGACGCCCGTGGCCACGCTGTCCAGCACGGTCTGGATGAACGTATTGCGCTCCGCCAACTCCCGGTTCATCCGGGTCAGCCCGGCGTTGGCCTGTTCGATGGCCTCCTGGCTGCGCGCCAGCTCGCCCATCATCCGATTGAACGATTGAACCAGCGTGCCGAACTCGTCGCTGGCGGCCCATTCGATGGGCCGGCTCCAGTCGCGCGCCGCCACCCGTTGAGATCCCGCGATCAAGGCCTCGACCGGTCCCGTGATCTGCTTGGAGATGTAGATTCCGAACCAGACGAAGGCGAACAGGAGGCTGATGCCCGCAAAGCTCACGATCAGGAGATACTGCCAGCGCAGCAGCTCCACCTGGTTTCTGAGCCGGAAGTATTCCTGGTACGCCTTGATGATCAGGTAGGACCGGTAGGCCACCGAGCCGGGGAGCGCTTTCAGGAAGACCAGGATGCCCCGGTCGTTCCACGGGCTCGGCGCAAAGCACACCACCACATCCCGGTCCGGATGGTTCTCCACGAAGTGGGCGATCTCGCCGGGATGCACGTTCTGCACCACCAGTGCCGGATCCTTCAGGGTCACCGTCGGCTGGCCGCGGTCCGGCCGGGCAACGTCCTCGCGCAGCACCCGGCCCCGGGCGTCCAGCAGCAGCACGGCGTTCAACCGGCGGCGCTGGCGGAACGCGGTCACATCTTCCCAGGTGAGTGCACCGCGGACGGCTCTGCCTCGAAAGTCGGCCATTTCGCTGCGGACGTTGTCGATGGCAGTGATGTAATAGGAGCGGGCCAGTTCCTCCGAGTGCCGCAGGATCTCTTCGGCCGGCGCCGAGAACCACTGGCTGATGCTCCGGTTGATCACGGTGTACGCCAGAAAGACAAACAGCCCCGTGGGCACGATGGCCAGCGCCAGAAACGCCAGCGTGAGCTTGGTCTTCACACTGGCGAACACCGTCCGTTCCCGCTTCTCGAAGAAGGTTTTGACCAGGTAACGGGCCAGCACCAGCACCAGCACGATGAGGAACAGCACGTTCATCACCGTGAGCACGGCCAGCAGAATGGCCTGCAGGTTGAAGGTGGGGGATTCGATTCCGCCGCCGCCCAGCTGGTACTGGGTGTAGAGCAGCGCGGCCAGGGCCAGCAGGATCCCCAGCGCCAGCAAGGTGATCTTCAGCTTGGTGAGCGGCCGCGACGCTTGCTTCATGGGCACCGGACCGGCTGGCGCTTCCACGGCGTGGCGGTTTCGACCGGGACGACGAACAGCAGCTTCTTCCGCTGGAGCACCACCCGCGCCTGCACGTAGTCGCCCGGCTGGAGCGGGTCGGAGAACCTCAGGAGCAACGGCGGTTCGGCGACGGCCGCCAGCCACTCGACGGCATCATCCAGAGTGCCGAATATCCGGGCGGACGACTCCCGGCCTTCGGTCGTGGTTGATCCGAAAAACTGCCGGGTGCGGGGATCATAAGACAGCCGCTTGTCCACCGTCGCCTCGGCGCAGAACTCATCGAACCAGATGCTCCGTTCGCCGCGCAACTCGGCCTCGTAGCGGAAAATGACCGTCTCGCCGCCCTCCAGCAGCCGGCGGAGAGCGGTCGGGTCGACGTCCCGAATGCGGCACCGCAGCGCGACTGTCTGAGACTCGCATGCACAGCTCAGATTGACCAGCTCGCCCTGCTCGTCGAGCAATACGTTCAGCATGCTCCAGATGGAGAGCAGGACGACCAGCTGGATTCTCATCGGTTCTCGGGCTCCTTTGGCGCCCGGCCGTCGTAGACGATCCGGCCGCCGACCATCGTCAGGAGCACCCGAGTCTTCAGGATGTCACTCTCCGGAACCCGCATCAGGTCCTGGTCGGTCACGGTGATGTCCGCCCACTTGCCGTTGGCCAGCACCCCTTTGTCCTTCTCCTGGAAAGCGGCGAACGCGCTCCACTCCGTCATGCCCCGCAGGGCCTGTTCCCGGGTCATCCGCTCCATGGGTGTCCAGCCCCCCGGCGGCTGGCCCGCTTTGTCCATGCGGGTGACTGCAGCGTAGAAGCCGAGCAGCGGATCGGGCGCCTCCACCGGAAAATCCGAACCGGTGGGGATCACCACACCCGTGCGGATCAGGGTCTGCCAGGTGTAGGCATAGCGGGCCCGCTCCGGTCCCAGGCGCCGGACCGCCCACGGCATATCGGATGTGCAATGGGTGGGTTGCATCGACGGGATCACGCCGAGCGCATGGAATCGCGGGATGTCGGCCATCGCCAGCACCTGCGCATGTTCCACCCGGAAGCGTCGTTCGCGGCCGTCGGGCAGTCCGGCCAGGACGCGCTGGTACACGTCCAGGATGGTCCGGTTGGCTCGGTCGCCGATGGCGTGGGTGCACGCCTGAAAGCCGTAGCGGGCGCACAGCCGAGCGATGCGTTCCAGGGTTTCAGTCGGATTGACCGGCAGGCCGCTGGTGTCGGGGCGGTCGGTGTATGGCGCCAGCAGCCAGGCGCCCCGGGAGCCCAGCGCACCATCGGCGTACATCTTCACCGCCCGGATCACCAGGCGGCCCGCGGCATCCTGTGAGACGCCGGCGGCAAGCTGGCTCTCCAGCCACGCCTCATCACCCTCGAGCATGGCCCAGATCCGGATGGGCATCTGGTCCGCCTGCAACAGCGCCCGGTACTGCGCCAGCTCGGCGGACCCGACGCCGGCGTCGTGGACCTGGGTCAGCCCCACAGCGGCGCAGCGTTCCATTGCTCGCTTCAGACGGCGGCGGATATCCTCGGGCCGCGCCGCCGGGATTTTTGATTCGATCAGGTCGGACGCGCGGTCCACCAGAATCCCGGTGGGGCGCCCGGACTCGTCCACGAGGATCTCGCCTCCGTCGACCGGTACAGCGCGCTCCCCCAGTCCGGCTATTTCCATGGCCCGTCGGTTGCACCAAATCGCGTGACCGTCCACCCGGGTCAGGGCCACCGGATGATCGGGAGCGGCGGCAGTGAGACTGGCCTGGGTGGGAAATAGTTTCTCAGGCCACCGGTTCTGGTCCCAGCCGCGGCCCAGGATCCAATCGCCGGCCGGCGTGCCGGCGGCGGAACGCCGCACCAGCATCGCCACGTCGGCCTCGCTCGCGGCTCCGGTCAGGTCCAGAATCTCCATGGCCCGGCCCAGGCCACCCACGTGCGCGTGGCCGTCAACGAAGCCCGGATAGGCTGTCGCGCCCGCCAGGTCCAGCACCACGGTCCGCGCGCCGGCCAGCGGCGCTATTTCCTCCCAGGAGCCGGTGGCCGCCACCCGGTCGCCGCGAATGGCCAGGGCGGTCACGACGGGGCGCGCCGCATCCAGCGTATAGATGACGCCGTTTTTCAGGATCCGGTCCGCCGGTTCATCGGCCATCGCGACGCTCCAGAGGAGGGTAAAAACACATAGCATCGCCGACCGTGTTTGCATATAATAGCCTGCCTTAGAGGAAATTCAGCGTCATTGTAGCCGAAAGCAAGGATGCATTCAACGCCGATGCCCGACCGCGACGACTACCGATCACTGTTCGCCGAGTACTTTGACGCCCGCTGCCCGGACTGCCAGAATTCCCGCTGGGTGGTGGAAAACGGTGTCGCCCGCCGATGCCACTGTTTCACCGAAGAGCTGGCGGAACACCGCCTGGCGTTCGCCGGCATCCCCCCTTCCTACCAGCGATGCCGGCTGGACAATTTCATGCCCCAAAACGCCAAGCAGCGCGAGGCACTATCGTTCGTGGAGATGTTCATCACCTCGTTCCAGCGCGGTGAAGCGCTGGGCCGGGGACTGTTGATCCGCGGCCCGGTGGGCGTCGGCAAGACCCATCTGGCCGTGGCCGTCCTGCGCCGCCTCATCGAGCAGGGCTTCACCGGACGGTTCCAAAATTTCCTACATCTCATCGAGCAGATCCGGCAAAGCTTCGATGACAGCGGCGCCGACATCGAGGGGAAACTGTTCCGCCGGCTGAGCCGCTGCCAGGTGGTGCTGCTCGATGAACTGGGAGCCACCCGCCCCACCGAGTTCGTCTTCAACAAGCTGTACGACATCATCAATTTCTGTTTCGATCAGCGAATCTCGGTGCTGTTTACCACCAATTACTCGGACCATGCGGCCCGACCCGGCTGGTCGGCTCCCGCCGCCTCTCCGGCGACCGATTCCGAGGGGCGCCCGAAGACCGATCCGGCCGGTCCGGGCTCAGCCACGGCGTACACTCTGGCCGAGCGGATCACCCAGCGGCTTTACTCACGGATCATGGAGCGGTGCACCGACGTGGTGCTTCAGGGATCCGACTACCGCCTCCGGCACAAGGCCAAAAGCTGAGAGCCGGCTCTCCTGGTCATGTTTCCGAAAAAAACTGGTGCGGAAATCTTGGCGTCGCCGCCGGTGTTCAGCCTTTGACCTCGATTTTGTCGAAGGTGAGCAGCACACGGGAATCGACCAGCTTGCCTTTGGTGATCGCCGGAAACACGATGGATGAATCGATCATGTTCCGGACCTTGACGGCCGTCCCCGGATCGCCCCCGGAGATGGAGAGGATCTCCGCGCTGCCGTCGGACCGAACATGGGTGAGCACGCCCAGGCGGTCGCCCTTCAGTTTCTGAAAATCGTTTTCCGCGAACATCTTGACCGTGACCGTGCTGATCCGGGGCTGATAGACCTGGTCGGACGAAATCCGCTCGGGGGAAAAATCATATAGGTTTTGGAGATACTGGCGCTCCACGAGGTTCTCCGCCATGCCGTTGCCCGTGGAATCGTCCAGAAAGGCCTGCAGGTTCTCAAATCCCACCGGCGAATAGACCAGCAGCGAAATGGCCAGGAAGAACAGCACCGTGATGGGCACCGCGAGGAAAACCGTCCGCAAATGCTCGGCCATCGAGAACTCGAGCAAGCGGAATTGCAGGGTGGCAAACCAGTTGGATTGCAGGGGATGGGGTGCGAAATTGAGTTGGGAGTTCAGCGCGTAAGTGAGTCGGGCGGGAGCTGAAACAACCTGCAGACTCCGAACCATGTCACGGGCTTCGGTCATCCGGGCAAGGTACATGCGGCACGCGGCGCAGCGCGTCAGGTGACCGTTCAGATCCATTTCATCGGCGCTGGAAAGCTCACCGTCGATATATTCATGAACCAAAATCTTGTAGTTATCGCAATCCATATGGATACCCTGACAGACAGCTGTCCATCAAACTCCGCAGTTGCTCGCGCGCCCGGGCGATCCGGCTCTTGACCGTGCCCAAGGACAGCCCGAGACAGTTCCCGATCTCCTCATAGGACATCGCCTCGATGTCCCGCAGCAACAGCACCATCCGGTATTTGAACGGCAGCCGGTCCAGACAGCGCTGCAGATTCTCCTGCGTTTCCCGCATGGCGCATGCCTGCTCCGGACTCGGCGCACCGCCGCTCAGGGACAGGTTGAGCCGGATCATCGCCGCATGGTTCAGATCGTGGAGCGAAACCGTTCTGCCGCGGCGCCGCACGCGCCACCAGCGTTGCCGGTTGGCCGCCTTGTTGGCCACGATCCGGTACAACCAGGTCTTCAATGATGACTCGCCGCGGAACGTGTCCAGTTTCCGGTAGACGGTCATGAAAACATCCTGGGTCAAATCGAGGGCGTCGTCGAAATGACCCAGCAGGCGATAGGCCAAGTGGAAGATCATGTCGCGGTATTCGGCATAGACATCCTCGAAACGGCAGCACACGCGTGCTGCATCGCCCGCTACGAGTTCGGAGTCCGAATACGGCAGGACCAGCTTTGCTTCCGGGATGTCTTTCAACGTCAGATCCTGAGTAGCCATCGCCGGTTTCTCCCGAAGTCCTGATCAGTTAGACAACAGACCTCGGAAAAAGTTCCGCCCAGTTGGATTATAGCATACGTTCTCATGGTGAAATGTGTTGACAACATTTGTTCCAATTCTATATCATCAACTTCAGATTATATATTAAGTGGTTGATAAATGAGCTTTTCCCTCAATTATTACCGTTGATCCATCGCCGTACTTTCCCGTGTGGAGAGTGCGAGTTCAATCCCCACACCGGCTGATCAATCCGATGATTTGAGTGTCTGTTTTTCTACCTCACATACAGGAGGCCTCATGAAACGGTGTCTCGCGTTTCTCCTGCCGGCCTCCATCGTCCTGCTGATGGGCTTCGGCCTGGCGGCTGATGCCGCCAAGTCGTCTCCCACCGAGGAACTCCTCCCCGAAACGAGCCGCCAGTGCGCGAGTTGCCACGACGAGCTGTACAACCGCTTCGTGGCCGCCAACGCGCACGCCCGGCTGAAATCGTTCGAGTGGGGAACAGGCCTCGGTGGATGCGAAGCCTGCCATGGGAATGCTCAGAAGCACCTCGATTCGGGAGAGAAGACCGACATCTTCTCCTTCGGGGACGCGGACGAGGCGAAAACGAACGGGATGTGCATGACCTGTCACAAAACCGGCGAGTTTTCGCAATGGGCCCACGGCGCGCATGCCCGTAATGGACTGGCGTGCACCGAGTGTCACACCATCCACAAGGGCAAAGGACGCACGGCCGGCGACCAGATGGTGTTGTGCGGCAAGTGCCACGCCGACATCAACGCCAAAATGAACTACCCCTCGCACCACCCGGTGCGCGAGGGCAAGATGGGCTGCACCAGCTGCCACACGCCGCATGCCGGCGCCGTGATCGGTTCACTGAAGACCACCGAGCAGAAAAACGACCTGTGCCTCAAGTGCCACAGCCGCTACCAGGGTCCGTTCGTCTTCGAGCACGCGCCGGTCGTGGAAGACTGCACCATCTGCCATGCCCCGCACGGTGCGGCCGCCAACAACCTGTTGACGCAGAACGAACCGTTCCTCTGCCTGCAGTGCCACTCCGCCCATTTCCACATGGCCCGGATCGGCGATTCGACCCCGCACAGCGGGCCGTCGGGTGACGCCTCCAACCGCTGGGGCGAGTCGGGCTGGATCCGCGCCTACGGCACCAAGTGCACCCAGTGCCATTCCCAGGTCCACGGCTCTGATTTGCCGTCCCAGGGCGTCAGCAGCCATGGCCGCAGCCTGAGCCGGTAAAGGAGGCCGCACATGAAAAAGCATTTCACGCTGATCGCGCTCATCGTGGCGGTGCTGGCCGTCCCGGTTCTCGCCCAGGGCGGCGCCACGCGAACGGAGGGCAAGTTCGTCATCGGCATTGCCGGGGATGATCTGGACCGGTACATCGGCCGGGCCGCAGAGTACGAAATCGCCGACCAGGGCGTCCGCCCCTGGGTCAAAGCCTACCTGGAGCTGCTGAATCGCAACCTGTATCTCGAAATGGCCGCGGCGCACAGCGGCAATCCCGACGACCAGCTGTACCGGGTTCACGTGAACGCTGCCCGGGTCTGGGACAGCCGGTTCATCTACCGCCGGTTTCTGCACCGCCTGGACCACGATCCGCTCGCCAACATCGACACCACCCAGGTGGCCGGCCACCTCTACACGTATGCCGATGACCTGGCGCCCGCCCACGATTACCGGATCACGCACAGCGAAATTGCGTTCCTGAACGAATTCAGGATTCCGCAGGCGGAATGGCTCTCGCTCCGGTTCGATTACACTCGTCAGCAACGCGAGGGCGCCCACCAGTCCACCCAGCTGAACCACTGTTCCTCCTGCCACGTCACGGGCCAGGTGCGGCCGGTGGATGAAGCCCAGGACGACATTCAGTTCGGCATCGCCGTGGACACCGCCAAAGCCGGCGGATCCTACACGTTCCAGTACCGCCGGTTCAGCGATTCGGTTGGGTCCCTGCCCTACCTGTTCGACGAAGCGGTTCATCCCGGCACCCGGCTGGATGTCTTCACCAACCGGATCCTCTACGACCGCACGAACGGAGAGATCCCCGTCAGCCAGGTGCCCGACACCAATAAACTGCTCCATGCTCTCAAGGCGTATTACAACATCGATGATCGCAACACGGTCACCGGCGCTTTCCTCTATTCCGAAGTCGAGAACAAGACCAGCGATCTCAAAATCTACTCCCGCAATTACACCGGTCGCTATACCGGATCGCTCGGGCGCGGCGTCACCGTCAACGCCCGATTCCGGTACTCGAACATCGACAATGCCACGACCTTTGTGGAGCTTCCGGACCAGGTGGCCAATGCGGGACCGCAAGCAGGCCGAACGTACGCCGAGGCCTATCCGACCTTCGGTGGGGCATCATTCACCCGCTACTCGGCCCAGTCACGGGAAAACACCGAATTCGATGCCGACCTGAGCGTGCCCCTGCCCGGCCGAAACCGTTTTGTGGCGGAATACGATTTCGAGGACTCCGCCCGGGACTACTTTGAGACCGGCTCCACCCGTGAGCATCAGCTGACCTTCACCTTCCGGACAGACCACCGCCGGGAGCTGTCGGGCTGGGCCCGCTACCAGGCGTCCTTCATCGACAATCCCTTCGCCAACCGGAATGCTGCGGTGGAGGAGGTGCTCCAGCCGTTTTCGACTCCGGGCGCCGTACCGTTCCCGGGCGTCCAGTACTTCCAGTTGTACGCATCGCGGCAAGCCACGCTCACCAACCAGCCCGCCATGACCCACGACCTGAAACTCAACGGAACCTGGAAACCGATCCGGAACGGCGCGCTGAACGTGGCGTACAACCTCAAGCACGCGACCAACGACGAGCTGAATTTCTCGGACTGGTCTCAGACGGTCCACACCGTTGGTGCGGATGCCTGGTACTCCCCGGACGAGACAATCACCCTCAACGCCGGGATCCATTACACCGATTACGAGACGGAGTCGCTGTTCGTGCAACCCGTCTGGAATGGTTGAGCGGCCGGCATCACGACGGGCCAGTTTGGCTCGTTATACGACCCGATGGATTACCACGGTCACGACACCAACGCGTTTTTCACCGCCAATTTCATCCCCCGCGAACGCCTGCGCATCTACGCGGAGTTCGCCTTCAACCAGGTGGACGAAGGCCTCGACGGGATCTCGATCAACCTCGCCCAGGTGCCCGGCGTGCCACCGGGCAACCTGTTTGACTACAGCATCGACGAAACACTGGGCGATTACTCCCACGTCAACGTCCGCCACATCATGGGCAAGTACGGGTTTTCCTACGAGTTCGCCAACGGCATCTCGCTGCTGTCCTATCTCAAGCACGACAATTACAACGACAACACCCCATACCTGTTCGACGCGACTGGGACCGTGATCAGCCTGGTCGCCGGGCTCGGTTACCGATTCTGATCCACGCGGACGACACATTCGTTCCGGGCCGCCGGCTGATTGCCGGCGGCTCTTTTTTTCACCGGTTCCTGCGCCGCCGGGCTTTCCGGTTGCAACGAATCGCGTTTACTGATAAGATTTACAAACAGATCGTGAGCATCCACACCCCGTGCGGCATGCTGAAGGTGCCCCTAGGCCGAGAGACCGGCACGGGAGTGATCTTTGAATCATGAATCATGTATTTCCGGAGCGGCGGCGGCAAACGCTCCCGCGCCCGACGCGGGAGAGGAAAGTCCGGACTCCACAGGGCGGTGCGCCTCCTAACGGGAGGGAGGGGCGACCCTACGGAAAGTGCAACAGAGAGCAGACCGCCGATGGCCCGCGTGGCTCAGGCAAGGGTGAAACGGTGGGGTAAGAGCCCACCAGGTCCGGTGGCGACACCGGACGCTTGGCAAACCCCGCACGGAGCAAGGCCGAATAGGAAGGCGCTTGATGCCGGCCCGGCCGATGCCTTCGGGTAGGCCGCACGAGCGCCGGGGGAACCCGGCGCCCAGAGGAATGTTTGCCCCGCGTCTCCGCGGAGAGGCGGAACAGAATCCGGCTTACAAGCCGCTCCGGAATTTTTCTGAAGTTGAATCTTCGATCCGTCTAATGTTCAAACCAAATACAAGGAGATAGCATCATGGGCGAACCTGGTTTCTGGATGGGCGATGACGCCAAGAACACCCCGATTCCCGCGGACCGCGTGATCAAGGCGGACCCGGTGAACCGGCTGCTGGCCGCGCTGATCGACTGGGTCATCACCACAGCGGGCATGATTCTGTGCATCCTGCCCGGCATCGCGTACGCCTTGTGCAAGGACGCGCTCTACGACGGCCGGAGTTTCGGCAAGAAGGTCATGGGCCTGCAGGTCATCAATGCCCAAACACTGACTCCATGCAAGCTGATGGAATCGGTCATCCGCAACGTCTCCCTGATGATCCCGATTTTCGGCCTCATCGACGCCGTGATGGTCTTCGTCGATCCGGACGGCTACCGGTTCGGTGACAAGTGGGCCACCACGCGGGTCATCGAGAACAAGTAGGCGTCCCCGAATCCTGCACAGGAGGCATTGACCATGACAGATGCGGAACTCCAAAAAAACCGATTCATCGCCCTGGCCATCGACATCGGCGCGATTTTCACGCTGGTCATCGTGATTGTGATCGTGGGCATCATCGGCAACATCATCTCCTCCATTCTGGGCAGCCTGGTCCAGATCGCCGGAGCCGCCATCCTGTGCGGCTTCATCCTGCTGCGCGACTTCATCGTCAAGGGCAACAGCATCGGCAAGCACCTGATGAAGATCAAGGTGGTGACCATGGCCGGCGGCCCCATCGAATTGATGCACTCGGTCAAGCGCAATCTGGTCTACTCACTGACTTCGCTCATCTGGCTGCTGACCAGCATCATCACACTGATCCCCTTCCTGGGCTGCATCGCGGGCGTCATCCTATCCTTGCTGCAGTTTGTGGTGGGGCTGGCCGTGCTGGCGTTCGCCGTCTGGGAAGCGATTACCATCACCAAGTCGCCGGAGGGCCTGCGCTGGAGTGACACGTTCGCCGGAACACGGGTCGTCCGCCAGTAAGCGCCGTCCGGTGCTGAAACTGGTCGGACTGCTCTTCGCTCTCTTCTGCCTTGCGGTGATCGCCGACGGTCTCCGATCGCCGCAGGCGCAGATCACCAGCCGCATTCTGGCGGGGGGGATCCAGGTTTACCAGGACCGGATATCCCCTCTGCTCCATTTCAACCACCGTCTGCAGTTTTGCCGTTTCACGCCCACCTGCAGCGAGTATATGCGGCAGGCGCTCCTGAAATACGGGCTCTTTCCCGGCCTGGCCAAGGGCACCTGGCGCATCATGCGGTGCAATCCCTGGAATCCGGGCGGCATCGACCCCCCCTGAATTCCTGCCGGGCCCGGCACCGGCCGTCTCTCTCATTTTATCGCTGAGTTGTTCCGGCGGGATTCTGATTGGCCGAACAGCCACGCCAGATCGGCGGGCCGGCCGGCATATAACCGCGAGTAGTAGTTCCAGTTCCGGTAGATCGCCTTCACATAGTTGCGCGACTGGGCCATGGGGATGAGTTCCACGATCTCCGGCAGGCCGCATTTGGTCTCGTAGCGGCGGTTGACGGCGCGGATGCGGCGAGGGCCGCCGTTGTAGGCGGCCAGGGCCAGAGCCATCTTCCGGTCGAAATACCGGTACTGCTTGACGAGATAGCGGCAGCCCAGCTGCAGGTTGAACTCGGGCGTCTTGAGCCGGGACACGAGCTCGGCCGGATCGCCCCGAAAGCCCGCTTCCTCGGCGGCGGTTGCGGGCAGGAGTTGCATCAACCCGATGGCGTCGGACACCGAGCGCGCATCCTCCAGAAAGGCCGACTCCTGCCGGATCAGCGCCAGGGCCAGGTACGGATCGACTCCGGTGTCAGCCAGCTCCCGCTTCAAAATCTCTTCGTACCGCACGGGAAAAAGCATGTGCCAGCATTCCGGCGACGCATCCTCCACGCGCAGTGTGTACAGCTCTGAGCAGGCCCGATGGGCGTGCCAGATCAGGTCGTAGGTGCGCCCGTCCTCGGCCGCGAGACCGGCCAAGAGGGCGTGCAGCCATGGGTCGCGGAGCGTGCGGTTGGCGGTGTCGAGGCGCTGCACCGCCGGTTTCCGGAGTCCCGCAGCGAGGGCTTCCAGCACGAAAAACCGGTCGGGCGGCGACAGCATCTCCAGCGGCTGATCCGGCTCGGCAGCCCGGATGGGCGTGTACTTCTCCCGGAGCATGCGGGACCAGCCCTCGGCCGCATGGGCCGCGTCCGGGTCGGTCGGCGGCGGACCGCCCCATCCCTGCCGGACGAGTTCCGCATAGTACGAGAAAGGGAAGACCTCCAGCAACGCCCTGTGCGCGGCATCGGCTTCGGCGATCTGCTTCATCCGCCGGGCGCAGACACCGTGCCAGTACAATCCGGCCAGCGCGAATTCGCGGCCGTCGTCCAACTCGACGGCGCGACGGAACAGAGCATCGGCCCGCGCCCATTTTCTATGGAGATACTCGATCCAGGCCAGCTTCCAACTGGCTTCGGCGACATCCGGGCGCCGCTGGGACAGGCGGGCGATCTCGCCGTAGAGCCGGCGCACGTCGTCGGTCCGGCCCGCCACCTCGGCGTCGAAGGCCGCCGGCTGCAGCAGCCGGATGTGCTCGTCCGACCGGGGTGCGCTCTGTCGAATCAGGGCCAGGTTCCGCTTGTATTCGTCGGTCCGGCCGAGTTTTTTGCCGGCCACCGCCAGGGCGTATGCACGCGCCAGCCGGTCGTCGGCCGCGCGGGGCTGGAAGCGCCGCAACAGTTCCCGCGCCTGCCGGTACTGTCCCGTCTGGAGCGCAGCCTCGCCGGCGGTGCGCCAGAACGGATCAGCGGCGGCTGTCGGCGCCTGGTTCGGCAGGTACCCCGCCAGGCAGGCCCAGGCGGCCCGGCCGCTGCCCCTGGCCAGAAACCCGCGGGCGATGCGGACGGCTTCCGGCGCCGCCAGCAGGCCGGGGAGGGGATCGCTCCCCTCGGCCTGCTTCAGTTCACCCAGAGCGGCCAGAAAGACGGCAGGATCGGGATCGGCCACGCGCAGGGCGGCGCGCCAGTGCGCCTTCGCCGCCTCCAGGCGGCCTTCCGCCAGGTCCAGTCGTCCCAGGGTGAAAAGGTGCCAGTCGGCACGGATGCCGGGGATGACGGACGGATCGGCCATGGTGAGCCAGCGCCGGACCTCCACAAGCCGCCCGTTCAAACGGTGCGACTCCACCACCTGCGACAGCAGCCGGAAATCGAGTGCGCCTGCGCGTTCCGGCGCACTCAGCATCGTGTCCACCCGCCCCGAGAGCTGCGGATGGTTCCGGACGATTTCCAGCGCCGTTTCGAGGGCCAGGTCGGCCAGCGCGGTGTGGCGGAACACCGCCGGATCGTCGAGACAGCTCAGAGCGGCTTCCGGTTGG
This sequence comes from Acidobacteriota bacterium, assembly GCA_012517875.1. Lineage (NCBI taxonomy): Bacteria > Pseudomonadati > Acidobacteriota > Acidobacteriota bacterium. The sequence goes on from JAAYUB010000022.1 coordinate 46,843, forward strand.
TCATCGGCCAGCATTCGTCCCAGGATCAGCCCGGCCAATCCTTCGAGGCGTCGGTTACCCTCGGTCCGGTAGATCTGGAGCTGCGCCTGCCACCGGGTGACCCGCTGCTCCGGCGGCAGCACGTCGATGACGGCCCGATCCCGGGCCAGTCGTGCCAGGTCCGGTTGCTGCGCATACGGATCCGGGTCGGCTAACCACGGACAGGGCGCCGGCGTCGCGGCCAGCACGGAGGCGCAGCATGACGCGATGAGGAACGTGGCGATTGATGACTTGAAGCGCAACGCTGAATGACGCTACTGATTGACCGGTCCGGGGTAACCCTTGCCCAATTTGGTCGAGTCGCCCTCCGCCAGGATGCGGACCAGTTCTTCATGGAAGTAATCGATTTTCAAGCCGAGACTGCGCGGCACCCGCTTGTCGAACATCTCCCGGCTGCGGTCGATGTCCTTCTGCAGCCGCCGGTACAAGTCTTTTTCGATCCGGCCCTCGGTCACCGAGTCCTCGTTGTAGAGCTTGATCTCCGAGACCAGCAGGCGGGCAAACCGGCGGGCGTCGTTGTACTGTTTTTCCTCGTCGGGCGTTGACCACGGCTGCGCGCTCACCGGGGGCGTCGCCGGAATTTGTGGCGGAGTGACAACGGGCGCCGGCGTTTCGAAGCGGGGGGCAGCCGGGGTTTCCTCCAGAATCAACTCTTCCAGCGGATGTTCCTCAAGAACAATCTCCTCCGGCTCCTCGGCTCTCGGGGCGGCCGGGCCCGGCGTCATCTCCATGGATGGCGCATACCCCATATCCACGGGCTCTTCCAGGACGATCTCCTCGGGCTCCGCCTCAAACAGGGTGGGGATGACCGGCGCCGCAGCAGCCTCATCCACCACAATCTCCTCTTCACCCATGCTCTCGATCTTCATGACCTGGTCGATGAGTGTCGGTTCCTGTCCGAACACCGGAGTTCCAGGCGCGGCTGGCGGTTCCTCGAGCCGGATCTCGTACTCATCTGGTCCGGCGGCGATCCCCGCCAGATCGAGTTCGACGGCCTGCTCCTCCGCCGGGAATTCCCGGGTGACGGCCGCCGACTTGTCGGGGGCTGCGGGAATGTCCGCCGGCATGACCCGATCGGCCGCGGGCACAGCAGCGGGCGACTCCCACGTGGCGCGGTACGTTTCAGCGACAGGCTCCGCCGCCGGTTCCGCGAGAAGTTCCTCCGCCGGCTCTTCGATTAGTTCCTCCACGGCCCCGGCGGTCTGTGGTGTTTTGGCTGTGGGCGGCTCATCGATCGCCGCCGGCGCCGCCGCCGCGTAGATCTCCTCTTCCGGTTCCGCAGCGACGGGGCCCGCGCCCGGCAGTCCCAGGCCCAGGCTTTTGCGCATGGCCAAGTTTTCCAGCCAGATGGCGGTGGTGGTCATGATGGTATCACCCGCCTGGATGGCTTCTGCGTCACCGACCCGGCACCCGTCGCCGTCAACGAACAGAACGGCGGCAACCGACCCGAAGAGAACCAGCGGGAAGAGGTGGAACTTGGCGGGTTTTTCAAAACCGTCGATATCCAGGTAACGGGCTCCGGGGGGAATGGTCTCGCGGGTGAACGTCCGCCCGCCGGTTTCCGTCAGCAGGGGGCCGATGACGGCGTCCGCGCCGGCGGCCGCGGAGAACGCCTTCAATCCGTCTTCAACAAATGCCGGCGGGTACCCCCGGCCCTCCCAGCCGGACACCTGTCCCTGACGGACCAGCAGGATGAACGCACGGTCGGCGATCCTGGCTGTGGCATCCAGCACGGCTTCGAGGATCTGCTTCTGCTCGATGCCGCGGGTGATGCGGGCGATATCCGTCATCAACCCGCTATGCCATCGTGCGGCCGCTTCTTGCTCGGCGCGCAGCGGGATGAGCGTCTCCCGGATGTAATCCGCGAGCTCATCGCCGGTGATATGCGGGGTGATGCCCGCCGTCTGCCTCTCCAACTCCTCCAGGGTACCTTGCGCCTTGGCCTGCACGCTCTTCAGGCGATTCTGAATCGACTCCGTGTAGGTGTTGAGCATTTCCTGAAAATAAAAGGAGAGCTTTCGTTCCGGGTCGAGGAGCTGGCTCATCGTTTCATCTCCTATCTGTGCCAACGGTATGACAAATCGGTCTTACGCCATCATAACCAAGCAGGAAAAGCCTGTCAATAATATAGAATCAAGCAAAACCGCCTGATGATCCCCGCCGACAGCCTAGTGCGCCGTGCGCGCCGCCGCGCGGGCGGCACGCAGCAGCGGCTCGGCCGTCAGGTCATTCCCGACGGCGCCACGCATCCAGTACCGGGGTGTCAGCGCCCCCTGGCGGCACATGCGCTCCATTTCCGCCCCCAGCGGCTTCCCGACCAGCGCCGATTCCACCTGGAAGTGGATCAGGTGGCCCAGCGCATAATCGGCCAGGTAGAGCGGATGGTAGACCATGTGCTGGTACACGGCCAGGATCGGACAATCCCTCACGCGGAACACCGGCGCGTAGTACTCATTCCACACGTCTTTGGCCAGACGGAGAACTTCGGCCTGAAAGTCGGCGGCATCCGCCTCCGGGTGCGCGTACAGCCAGCGCCAGGCCCGCATCTCCACCAGCGACACACCGGCGATCTCGTAGGTGATCCAGAAGGTGTCGAGGGCCTCCATCTGCCGTGACGATGCGTCCGGCTCGCCCAGCCCGAGAACCTGGAGGTCGCGGGCCTGGAACACGTAGGCGAAACACTCGGTGAACGCATTATTGGGCACGCCACTCATGGCGTAGTGTTCCACGCCCTCCAGAGAGAGCACCTGTTCCACATTGTGCCCGAATTCGTGCATGGCGATGTTGAAGCCCTTGTAATTCATCCCCCCGGGCGCCACGCGGGTGCGCAGATGAGCCTTGTCGCCGCGCATCGACGCGCCCATGGCGTGCCCGATGCCTCGGGACGCGTCCACGGCGACGTGATTGGCGATGAACGCGGCCCGGTCGGGCGCAAAACCCAGTCGCTGCAGGATGGCGGGCAGATCGGCCTGGAAAGCCGCCACGGTGGGATAGCGCGCCCGGACGATGCGGTCCAGTTCCGCTTCCGGCTTCGCGGGCCCGCTTCGGAAACCGCCGTACCAGATATCGAAAGGCCTCAGTTCGCGACCCAGCCGGCGGGCGACGAGGCGGCCGATGTCCTGAGCCACCGGATCCCGCAGCACGGCCAGGAGCAGTTGCTCCACCTCGGCCTCGGGAATCTGCCGGTCAAGGTTGAATTTGCGGTCGATGGCCGTGGGGCTGAGCGGCATGTGGGCGTCCAGCCGTCGGGACGCATGGTACAGGTTGAGCCACTGCTGATAGCGCCGAGCCCCTTCCTGCGCGATCTCCAATTCCTTGAGGTTGCCGTCCACCGTTTCGAAGAGGCGGTTGGCGGCCGGATCCCAGGCGTAGCGCGCATCGTCAATCACCGACTGGGGGATGCTCCCGTCCACGATCCGCTCCAGAACCTTCGCCAGAAGCTCCTGGCGGATCAGGCCGTCGGGTTCGGCATACTGCGCCCGGATCTCGTCGCGGAGGTTCCAGTGGGTGACCAGCTTGCGGTCCTGCGCGAAGGGCCGCCGGTTCCCGTCCTGCAACAGGTTGCCGATGTGGATGTTGTAGGTCGCCACGTAATTGCCGGCCTCTGCGTGCGCCCGGCTCGACAGCTGGCTGACCTCGGCGGGGACCCGGGCAATGAACCAGTCGCCCAGGCGGGCCATGGCCCACTCCTCGCGGCTCCAGGTCTCTCCCAGCCGGTTCTTCTCGTCCAGGGTGTAGAACGGGAAATTCAGCATGACCACCTGGGCGATCCGAAGGCCGAACAGATCGTCGGCGAGATGCGCGGCCGGGGCATACTGCTGAAACAGGTAATCGATCGCCAGCGGCTGTCCGAGATCCAGTTCCAGCGGCTCCGACAAGCTGCGGCGGATCTGGTGGAACCGCCCGTGGATCAGCTCCATGTTGTCCTGGATCCGGGCGAAGGTCTGCCGGCGAAGCTGCGGATCACCGAGGAACTGCTCCCGGCAAAAGCGTTCAAACTCCGCTTCCGGGCCGTCAGCCGGCGCCCACAGGAAGGCCAGTTGGCGTACTCCCCGCTCTGCCCGCTCCCGGACGCCCGTACCCCATCGCTCCGCGAGAGCGTCCACCGTGCGGAGTCGGCATTCGGCGGATATGGCAGGCACCGCCGGCGCCTCAGTGGCCGCCGCCGCGAGGACATGCCCGGCAGCCGGCGCGATGGCCGATAGCGCGAAAAATCCCCAAACGGCGCATGTGAGTCTCATGATGAAGGTCCCTCCTACTCACAATCCAGGCTCTCCAGCAGGCAGAGCGTCACCCGGGTCACCCGGAAGATGTTCGCCACGGAAACGTTGTCCGGGATGTCACGCGGGGTGTGCCAGTAGCTGTTCCAGGGGCCGTATTCGAAATCGATCAGGTCAATGACCGGGATGCCCAGTTCGCGGAAGGGAATGTGGTCGTCGATGATGGCGTTGGATTCGCCCGCGGCGATCTCGGGCCAGCCCAGCCGGCGGCAGCACACCGCCAACAGCGACCATAACTCGGGCGAGGAATACCGGTCCCGGGTCAGCGCCAAGTCGCGGTCGCCGATCATGTCCAGCAGGATCATGGCCCGCACGCTCTGCGCCTCGTCGCTCCGTCGGATGTTGTCGGCGTGCTGGCGGCTGCCGTACAGGCCGTCCGTCTCGGTGATCGATTCGCCGACCGATTCCTCGCCGTCGAAGAAGAGAAAGCGATAGGTGGCCCGGGCATCGGCACGCGCCGCGATCACCCGGGCGATCTCCAGGACGGCGGCGGTGCTCGAGCCCGAATCGTTGGCCCCGATGAAGTGGACACCGGGCAGTTCCTTGGTGTCGATATGGGTCGCCACGATGAGGATCCGCCGGGGATCTCCGGCTTTTTCGCCGATCACGTTGGCCATCTCGATGACACCCCGCGGCGTCGCCGCCCGGAACGACTCCCGGCGGACGCCCAGGCCGGCGCCTGTCAGTTCCTCGGCGATCAGGCGCCGGCAGGCTTCCAGGCGCTCGGAGCCGGCCGGACGCGGCGCCAGGCGGATCATGGCGGCGAAATCCCGCTCCAGCCGGTGCATCTCCGCGGCGGTCTGCCATTCGCCGCCGGCGGCCGGTGCGGCCGCTGCGGCGGTGGGGGCCGGTTCGTCCGCCGCCGATCCGCCCGACACCCGTTCGGGTCCGCACCCGCCGGCCGCCGCCATCGCGAGAGACAGCCAAAGGAGTCCGCCGATGCGCAAGACACGGCCTGCGCTCCCCCCGGCTTGACTAACCTTGAACCCATTCATATAATGAGGACTCTTTTATTGCGCCACGTCTTGGTTTTTCATTTTGAATCATCTTCCGGCTCGAGGCAACATGAAAATCTTCTCCCGGCTGGTGCTTGCGGCGACAGTGCTCACATTGGCGGGGGCCGCGTGGTCTCAGCAAGCGGTTCAGACGCCCGAGGGCCGCATCGCGGTCCGGGTGGAGATGGTCAACCTGCTGTGCAGCGTCCTCGATCGGCGGGGCAATTATGTGACGACCCTGCAGCAGGACGACTTCATCGTTTACGAGAACAACGCGCCGCAGAGGATCGAGAACTTCAGCGCCATGAGCGACCTGCCCCTGAGCATCGCGCTCCTCATCGACACCAGCGCCTCGGTCGCCAACAAACTCAAGTTCGAACAGGACGCGGCCACCGAGTTTTTCGCCACCGTGCTGCGCCCCCAGGACAAGGCGCTCCTGGTGGAATTCGACACCGGCGTCACGCTCATTCAGGATTTCACCAACGACACGAACCTGCTGGGCAAACAGCTGCGCACCCTGCGGGCCGCCGGCGGCACCTCGCTCTACGACGCCGTCCTGCTGGTGGCGGAAGAAAAGCTGGTGCCCGACCAGGGCGAGCGACGCAAAACCGTGATCGTCATCTCCGACGGCGAGGACACCGTCAGCAAGGTGACGTTTGAAGAGGCGCTTGAGATGGCTCAGCGGTCCGGCGCCACGGTGTTCGCCATTTCCACCAACAAGGGCGGGTATTTCGGCGTCAAGGGCAGTGACGAAGGAGACACCATTCTGGAACAGCTCACCTCGGCCACCGGCGGCAAGGCCTACTACCCGACCAAGATGGAGGACCTGAGCCTGGCGTTCCGGGAGATCAACCAGGAGCTGCGCAGCCAATACAGCATCAGTTACCGCTCCTCCAACCCGGCGCGTGACGGGACGTTCCGGGCGCTCCGCGTGGCAGTCAAGGGGAAAGATTTGCGCGTGCGCCACCGCAAGGGGTATTTCGCGCCCAAAAGCTCGGGCTCGGATTGACAGAAACCGAAGCACGTGCTATTAATCCATCACCACAACGTTTGTGATGGCCATGAGCAAAGAGGCCGAACAGCCCGATCAGCCCCGCACGCCGGACAGCCGTCGGGAGTCCTCCACCACCGGGTTCTCCACGAACCGGGACTTGGAGCGCCTGTTTCAGGAAGCCGAGCAGACCATCGACAAGATCGTTCACGCCAAGCGGGAATCGCGCGAGGAGACGCTGGCGGTGCCATTGTTCGTCCCGGAAGCGGTGGTGACGCCGATCACCCCGCCGGCGGAGACCGAACCGGACGAAGCGGAGCTGCTGCGGCAGGAGTTGGAGCGGCTCAAACTCCGCTATCAGGAGCTTGAGACTGATTTCCAGAATTTTCGCAACCGGGTGGAGCGGGATGCGGAGAGCACCAACCTGAACACCCGGGCGGAGTTGTTGAAGGACCTGCTGCAGATCATTGACATTCTGGAACTCGCCAGCAACACATTCAATTCGGAGAAATTTTCCCATTCCGTCGACAGTTACCGAAAGGGTTTCAACCTGCTGCATCGGCAGTTTCTGGATGTCTTTGACAAGATCGGGGTGCTCAAGATCCCCACCGAGGCACAGCCGTTCGACCCGCACCTGCACCAGGCCATCACCGCCGAGGAGCGAAGCGACCTCGAGGTCCAGACCAATCTGAAGGAATTGAAGGCTGGTTACGTGTACCATGGAATTCTGCTGCGGCCGGCCATGGTCAAGGTCGGCGTGCCCAAGCCGAAACCGAGCGGATCGCATTGATCGGTAAATATTTGTCGTAAATCAGGTTTTGTGTATAATAACGGCTAATTTCTGATCGGCTGACGAGGACCATATGGCAAAAGTGATCGGGATTGACCTCGGGACCACCAACTCGTGCGTCGCAGTCGTCGAAGGCGGCAACAGCCAGATCATCGCAAACAGCCTGGGCGGCCGAACCACCCCGTCCATTGTCGCCTTCACTGACAAGAACGAGCGGCTGGTGGGCCAGATTGCCAAGCGCCAGGCCATCACCAACGCCGCCAACACCATATATGCGGTGAAGCGCCTCATCGGGCGCAAATTCAACTCACCCGAAGTCACACGGGCCCGGGACCACCTGCCCTACCAGCTGGTGCCGGCGACCAACGGCGACGTCCGGCTCAAGATCCGCGACAAGCAGTACTCGCCGCAGGAAATTTCAGCCATGATCCTCCAGTTCCTGAAACAGTGCGCCGAGGAGTTCATCGGCTCCAAGGACATCGAAGCGGTCATCACGGTGCCCGCCTATTTCGACGACTCCCAGCGCCAGGCGACGAAGGACGCCGGCGAGATCGCCGGACTGAAAGTCAAGCGGATCATCAATGAGCCCACGGCGGCCGCGCTGGCGTACGGCCTCGGCAAGAACAAGAACGAGAAAGTGGCCGTCTACGACCTGGGCGGCGGCACCTTCGATATCTCCATCCTGGAAATCAACGAAGGGGTGTTCGAAGTGCTGTCCACCTGCGGGGACAGTTTCCTCGGCGGCGAAGACTTCGACCAGCGCATCACGGACTGGATCATCCACGAATTCCAGGAGGAGACCGGGATCGATCTGCGCAACGATATCCTGGCCTTGCAGCGCCTGAAGGAGGCGGCCGAAAAGGCCAAGTGCGAGCTGTCGTCGGTCACTGAGACCGCCGTCTCCCTGCCGTTCATCGCCGCCGACGAGTCGGGCCCGAAGCACTTCGACCGGACACTCACCCGCCCGCAGCTCGAGGAGATGGTCAAGGATCTCGTGGATCGGACGCTGGAGCCGTGCGAGAAGGCGCTGTACGACGCAAAGCTCAACGTTGCCGACATCGACAAGATCATCCTGGTGGGCGGACAGACCCGCACGCCTAAAATTCGCCAGGTCGTTTCGGAATTCTTCAAGAAGCAGGCGAGTACCGAGATCAACCCCGACGAGGTGGTGGCGGTGGGCGCGGCGCTCCAGGGCGGCGTGCTGCAGGGTGACGTGAAAGACATTGTCCTGCTCGATGTCATCCCGCTCTCGCTGGGCGTGGAAACCCATGGCGGGTTGTTCACCAAGATCATCGATCGCAACTCCACCATCCCGCTGAAAAAGACGCTCCCGTTCACCACGGTGGCCGACAACCAGACGATCGTCGAAGTCCACGTCCTGCAGGGCGAGCGGGACCTGGCCGAATTCAACCGCTCCCTCGCCAAATTCGAACTGGTGGGCATCGCCCCGGCCCCGCGGGGCGTGCCGCAGATCGACGTGGCCTTCGAGGTGGACTCCAACGGCATCCTGCACGTGTCGGCCAAGGATCAGAAATCGGGCAAGGTGCAGGAGATCCGCGTGACGCCGTCTTCCGGCTTGTCGCAGGACGAGGTCCTGCGCATGAAGGAGGAGGCCAAATTCTTCTCCCAGAAAGACCTGGAACGCAAGGAGCAGCGGCTGGCGCTCAACCGGCTTGACGGCCTGATCAAGAATGTGCAGCGTTCTTACAATGAATACGGCTACCTGCTGAGCCCGGACAAGTCCAACAGCGTAAAAAACACCCTGAACGAGTCGACCAAGATTCTGAATCAGCTGGATCTGCCCCTGGCTTCAATCGAGAGCACCTACCAGGAGCTGGAGAAGGCGGGCATGGAGATCACCAACGCCATGCTGGCCTCGCCGGGCGTCGGCTACGCCGACGGCGACCAAGACAGTCAGACCAAGATGGAGCAGTTGCTCCGCGAAGCGATGCAGCAGCCGCAGAAGAAGGACGAGCCCTGACGCGCTGTCGCCGACCGCCGTCTCCCCTGCCGGTCCTTGAGGCCCGGCCCCACTTCCACTATAATGACCGCTCTCGCGGCCTGACGCCGCCGACCCTGGAGGAATGACTTGGCCAAGCGCGACTACTACGAAGTCCTGGAAGTGTATCGCTCCGCGTCACTGGACGAGATCAAGAAAGCCTATCGGAAGATGGCGCTCAAGCACCATCCGGATAAAAACCCGAACGACCCCGCTGCGGAGGAGAAATTCAAGGAGGCGGCGGAGGCCTACAGCGTCCTGAGCAATGCGGAAAAACGCGCCCAGTACGACCGCTTCGGGCATGCGGGCGTGTCCGGCTCGCCCTTCGAGGGCGGCTTCGACACGG